>NZ_JBZUJB010000004.1:0-5552 GCF_058599505.1 Acinetobacter sp. CAU_H_29a_1 | reverse complement strand
ATTGAGCAATTGATTCATTTAAACGACTTGCATTATTTGGAGATGAAAGGAGATATAACGTTTCCATTAAGCTATCGTAATGATCTTGTCCCATTACTACAGCATGGCCACCTTCTTTTCTTGTAATAAAAGCAACGTCTACATCATCAATTACTTTATCTAAAACAGATTTTAAATTGTTACGTGCGTCCGTATATGTAAATACATGCATATATCTATCCCTCATAGGGTAAGCTGCGTCAAAACGCTGCTAGCTAGACTACCTAGGCGGTAGTGATTGAAACTTTACAATCCTAAATGTACAGAATCCTGTACATATTGTCAATTTCGTATAACCGCCATTATGTTAAATAGATGGGCTTTAGGCTATCGAAACTAGCTATTACGACTTAATATCTAGATTAATAGATGCATATTAGATATGGGGTTTAGTCTTGTGAAAATAAAAGGTTTTCTATTAAACCAAAATCCAATCTTTTTTGATGGAAATGCAGAGATTTTTAAAAATTCTCCCACGATAAAAATAGAAAAACTCTGGAGTATGTGTAATAAAAACTTTAGTGATGTTGCTAATAAAAACTATCCTGAGGTAATTCAATCTGTTTTTTCTAAATATAAAGTGAAAGAACAGACTCGCTCACTTGAGTCCACTGGGAGAATATTAGAGTTTGATATTTCATGCTCTATGTATGACTGTTTGGCATATGAAGAAACAAATGGATTCTTTGATGAGTGCGATTGTCCGCCCCCAGAATTTTGGATTGCTTATATTGATGATAAATTATTTGCTTATATTCCAAAAGAACACTTAGATATAGCAAATTTAGGTGTCGAAATATCTATGAGCGGAAGCTTACAATGGGTCCAAACATTAGTAGATTGAATTTTATTCGTTTATAAGATTTCCTAAAATTAACATAATACACCTTATACGAAATGCGTTATAATTATCTATAGAAATCAATGCTGTAGTTTCTAGTTGATAGCCCATCTTCCCCAAGGTGGGCTTTTTTTATGACTTTTCACGTTCCACGCCTAGTCTTTAATCAATGTTCCACGATTTTGATTAAATAAACTGAATAATTCAATCTGCAGAATTTAAGCGATTATCTTGAATAAGATCACTCAACTTACCTTCAAGCGATTCGATTTTATATTTCAGAGACAAGATTGAATCTTTTAAACGTGAATTTTTAGGTGCATCCGGATTCTTTAATTGATTAAAAACCTCTAATAATTCGCTGTGATGAGTGCTTAACCTTTCAATGTCACTTTCAATAGCCATTCTTGGTGTCCACAGAGCAAGTAAACTTTGCTCATAATCTTTGAGTTCTTGATGACTCATTGCATCTAATTCAGCCTTAGTTCTCATGGTTTAAAATCCGTCTTGCTATGAAGAGCTTTAAAAATCCGTTTTGTTGTTTCCTCTCTTACACTTTTCGGATCTCGTAAGATGCCACTAATCCAGAGGGCAAATGTCGGGTAGTCTGGGAAATTACTGAGGTCTGATAGCTCAGAAAGTTTAGATAAAATAGTGCTGTACTTGTTAATTTGAGCATCAGATAAATTGCAGAACATATCTATAGTTCTTTGATCTCGCTGAGGCGCTATTAATTTTGGCTTAGGTTTTTCTTTCACTATAAATTTAAAGCCAACTACTGAACGCCCTTTTTTTACATTTTCATAAGTGAGTTCAATATCTGTATTAGTTGTAATCTCATTTAATGAAGGCTTCATTACTCGGTCTTTTAAATTACAGAGTTTGTCATAAGATTTGGGCAAACCCAGCTCATTTTTTATATGTTCTAAGGACATTTCAAATTGTCCCATTGCTTGATGCTTTTTAGCTAAATGATAAAGATCGAATGAGTAATCTTTTTTCAAACTTAGTACGATATCTTTTTTATATTTTGTATAAGGGTTTAATTTATCAAACTCTTTTAACATCAGTAGAACGATTTCAGGGAAACGTATAGCTATCCCTCCGTCTTCATAAGTGCAATCAATCACCCAATTCGACAGCACCTTTTTTCCTCTTTCATTGTTATAAGAGAAATTTCTTTTAAGTAGATTCTTGCTGGCTAGTTCTAACTGCGTATATGCGGAATGCGTTTTAATACCACATTCTCTAGCAAACTCTTCTGCCGTAATCATAATTCGGTCTTTTTCAGTTGCATCAGTGGTTCTAGCAATTGGGCTAGCAAGTATTAACATTCGTTTTTCATCAATGTTCATACTCTTAAAGCATTCTTGAACATTGTTTTGCATAACAACCCAGCTCAGAGGATATGTTTTTTTATTTTCGTCCATATAACTACAACCCCAAAAAACTAACTAACTACATTGGTATTTATGTAGCTCAAACATACATTGTCGTTTATTTTTTGACTACTATTTTTGTAGTTTTTTAACAAAACTACAAACTTTTTCTTGTAGTTTAATGTCCGGTAAAAGTAGTTTCTATGTCCGGTAAAAGTAGTTTTTTAAGTCCATTTTGTCCGGCATTTGTAGTTTAATGTCCGGTAAAAGTAGTTTTTTAAAGTCTGAAAGCATTGCTAGGCGTGGTTTATAGGGGGGTCTAAAAGCTTTTAAAAGCTTTTTAAAAGAATAAAAGGGAATTTATTTCCAAAGTGAGTTATTAAAACTGCCCTTGGTACTCGCTAAAGCTCGTACTCTATTGAAGCTCGTTTCACTCGCTTCGTGGGGGGCAGTTTTTTGCATATATGATCAAGGATTCAAAAAGCAAAACATGAATAATGCATTCGCTATGCTCATGCTTTTTGACGAGCAAAAGCATCAATACTTCGCTCGTAGACACTCGCTAATCACTGTCCCCAGTAATTCAATAAAAAACGGTTTTTCAGAGGGGGAATAAGCAAACTTTCGTTGTGTCGCTCGTAGATACTCGCTAAAAGGCTCTCATTTGCGTTCTAAGCGATTTTATTTTTATCAACTATAGTTTTACTGTATTTCTATCAAAAGTCGCTAAAACCCCCGTTTTTTTGCGCTTAAATGGGATTTCTAAGGCGTGTAGTCATGGTTATTGTCATTTTCTGGCTTTTTAGGCTCATTTCTCTGCTGTTTTTCTTGTTCTTGGCGTCTTACAAATGCCAAATGTTCTTGTTGCTCTCGTTCTTGTGCATAGCGTTGTTCTTGTTGCTCTCGTTCTTTACGTAACTGCTGTTCTCTAGATTCACGATCTTTTCGGTCGTTTTCGAGCTGTATTGCTCTTTTTTGGGAAAACTCTTGCTGCGCTTCGGTCTCAATTTTTTTTGTAAAAGCCGCATGCAATTCTTGGATTTTTAGATCTTCCATTTCTTCTGCATATAGTCGCTTTTGTTTTTCACCATTTTGAGGACTAAAGTATTTATTTCCATAGTTATCTTCTTCAAATATATAACTATTTATGATCTCCAGTCTTTGATCGCGTACATACTCTTGATACTCAGTTTCTCTGCGTGATATTTCAGAAATTTGATGATCTATATTTGAAATTTGATCATTAAGTTTTCGTTGTTTAACAGTGATGTTCGGTTCGTCAAATTTTGCAAAAGACTTTTTAGGCTGGAGCAGCTGATTTTCTTCTGTCCATTTATTTAAATGATCAGAATATCTCTCTTTTTTTTCTATTTCACTAAGACCAGAAATATGCTTTTGGATGTCTAGTTGGGTGTTGTGTTGGTCGATCAGGTCATTTATTTGATTGATCCATTTTGTTTTAAAAAATAAAGGCTCTTTTTTGCGTAGTTCTGATATTGCAGAACTCATCGTGTCTAATTTTGTTGTTAATTTTGATAATTCTTCATTTTGGAATTCATAAAGTTTCTGAGAAGTTTTTTCTGAATACTCAGCTTGAGAGTATTGAAACTGAAGCTCACTTCGTACTTTTTGAACAAGATCCTCAGATACTTTGATGTTTTCATCCAGTGCGATGACCTTTTTGATTTTTAAATTACGTAGCTTAATTTCATCATTTTTCAGACTAATTTCTGTAAATATCCCTCGTCTCCGGAGGTATGTCGCTTGAGGACCTTCGTGCTGAGTTGCTTCTAGGTCACTTTCCTGGTCTTCATAACTTCTGTGATCGACACGTTCATCAAATCCATTTTGTTCCAGGTGATGATTGCATAACTCTGCAAATGATTCTCTCCAGTGGCTTACAGTTTCTGTGCCATTGTCACGACTGAAGTCCCTATATTTTTTTGCTGAAAAGCCACCCTGCTCATTAATACTTCGGGTTGTGAACATGATGTGTGCATGGTAGTTGCGTTCATCACTTCCACTGTCTGTATGAGGTGCATGAATAGCAGCATCAACGATGACACCGTATTTTTTAACGAGGTTTCGGCAAAGTTCATTGAGCATATTTTCACGCTGTTCAGCGTTTAACTCACTGGGAAATGCAATCTCAAACTCTCTTGCAAGTAATGCATCTTTTCTACGTTCAACCTTTTCGACTTCATTCCAAAGTGTTTGGCGCTTGAGTAACTCAGTATTTGTATTTTCAGGTGCATAGATTTTTGTAAATTCGACACCAGTTTTTCTTGTGTAGTCTTGTTCTTTTCCATAAAAATCGCATACCAATTTTTCACTTGAACGATATGCAGCACAAGCAACGGCCGATCGTCCATTACCTCTACTAATCGTTTTAACTGAAAAATGATATATCGCCATTTTGCTTTTGCTCTTTATTTCGATTTATCGAAATTACCAACATGTATATGTTGGTCAGGGGATTACAAAGGGGATTTACCCCTTGTCGCACCATTGGATGAAATCCAATGGCTAAGTGCGCCCTTCGGGAAAACCACGATAGCATGGGCTGTCTTGAATTTCAATTCAAACAGACCTATGCTTGAGGGGGATTCCTTGAGATGGTGATGGTATGAGTGTTGAAACTTTAGAGCAAAAAATTGCAAAGCAAGAAGAACGATTAAGACAACTAAAAGCACAAAAACAAGCTATTGCTGCTCGTGAAAAAAAGAAAAATTCTGATCGACAAAGAAAAGATGATACTAGACGTAAAATTCTACTGGGGGCTTGGGTTCTAAACAAACTGAAAAATGATGAATCTTTTAAGGGTCAACTAACCGATTTTGAAAAGTTTTTAAGCACGGAAAGTAAGACTGAAGAAAATAGGCAGAAAGATAAAGATCTTTTTAATGGCGTTATATGGAATAACACCTAAATTTCGCATATGAGATTTTGTATTAAATAAAAAAACAATCCCCTAAAAATAGGGGATCTTGTTAGTAATGGAATCGACATTGAATTATAGAGATTCGTTCATCTGTCACTTCATAAACTAATCTATGCTTTTCATCAATCCTACGACTCCAAAATCCTGAAAGATTAGCTTTTAAAGGTTCTGGTTTTCCTGTTCCTTCAAAAGGTGTTCGCTGACATTCTTTGATTAAGGTATTAATACGCTTAAGTATCTTTTTATCCTGTGTCTGCCAATAGATATATTCATCCCAGGCATTATCAGTCCATTCGACGTTACGATTCGTCATCCTCAATCAACTCTCTGTGTTTTGTTTTCCCTGCACGTA
>NZ_JBZUJB010000003.1:0-19620 GCF_058599505.1 Acinetobacter sp. CAU_H_29a_1 | reverse complement strand
ATGTGGTTCCGTTAATTAGACCACTCAATTCAGTTTTATAAGTGATAAATCCGCTCTAAATATTTAAATTATGCTGCCATTACTTTTAGTAAATGTTGATCATAAAATTCATCCGGTGTTGCCTTATTCAAACTTGAATGAGGACGTATCATGTTATAAAAATCCAAATATTCAGCAATTGATTGTTTCGCTTGTTTAACCGTATCGTAAGCCTTCAAATAGACTTCCTCATGCTTCACGCTGCGCCATAAACGCTCAATCATCACATTATCCATCCATCGTCCTTTCCCATCCATACTGATACGGATATTTCGCAATTTTAACTCATTCAAAAATGCCTCGCTTGTGAATTGACTGCCTTGGTCTGTATTAAACACCTCTGGACAACCATATTTCACAATTGCTTCTTGCAACGCATCTATGCAAAAGTCTGTTTCCATACTGATCGATACACGATGAGCCAGTACTTTACGACTATGCCAATCTATAATTGCACACAGATAGACAAAGCCTTTAGCCATAGGAATGTACGTGATATCTGTACACCAGACTTGATTAGAGTGATCGATGACCATGTTTTTCAACAGATATGGGAAAATACGGTGTGCAAGATTAGGCTTACTGGTATTGGGTTTTGGATACAAGGCATGTATTCCCATCAAGCGCATTAAACGTCGGACTTTACGCCGACCTATTTGATGCCCTTGACGCTGTAGCATATCTCGTATCATTCGACTGCCCATAAAGGGGTAGTCGAGATGAATTTCATCGATCAGACGCATCAAACTCAAATCAGTTGATGAAATCTCTTTGGACTTGTAATACAACGTACTGCGATTGATTTGAATCAATTGCGATTGTTGTCGTACCGAAAGTTGATGGGTCTTATCGATCATTTTTTGCCGCTCAGCTGCCCTATTTTTCTGAGCGCACCTTCTAAAAAATCAATTTGCAATGCCTGATGTCCTATCTTGGCATGTAGAGCTTTGAGGTCAATCTCTGGTTCTTGTTGTGCTGTTGGTCGTGAAAAAATATTGACTGATTGCTCAAGCAGTTGATTTTTCCAATCGATGATTTGGTTTTGATGTAAGTCGAATTGAGTAGAAAGTTCAGCGAGTGTGTGGTCGCCTTTAATTGCTGCGAGAGCAACTTTAACTTTAAACTCTGCTGAATGATTACGACGTTTTCTTCGTGTCATGGTTGACTCCAAAAACAAGCATTTCCCATGCTTATTGGGGAGTAGATTATCACTTATAGGCGTGGTCTAAAATCCTATACCCACATCACTTTTCTTCACATTTTATGTTCCGTCTTTTCTTTTATGTTTTTTTCAAACTTGCTTTGGGTCATAAGGAGAAGAAAACATGACTACTAGATTAAAAAAAGGAATAACTGAGTTTTCTGCTGTAATGGTTGTTTGTGGACTTCTGGCTTTTTTTAACCAGTACCCGCCAATTGAACTGTTGCAAGATCAATTTCAAGAACAAAAAGATCAGTTCTTTCAAAATAAGTATGTGACCGATTTAAACGATGAGGACACTTTTCACGAATATACATTTGATGGCAACGGCGAATTAGTCAAAATGCGATTAACTGCGTGTCGTATAAGTGATCATAAATGGGGGGGGTTAAACAAAAAGCCTGATCAAGATTATCAACTTCCAGATAGAGATACCCAAACCCCAGAGGAATATTATCGAAATCAACAACAATTGGAAGGCTATAAGATTAAAAATGCTAAATGTGATCTAGCTTATGTCGTTAAAGATGAAGATGGTAAACTTCACTCTATGAAAAGAGTTGTAAAGCTTCATCAAGATAGTAAACGTGGTTGGAATTTTTATGAAATGAACATACTGGATAACGGTAAAATATATAATTAATACTCTGACAAAAAAAACGGCTTTAATAGCCGTTTTTATATGAGAGTAATAAAGTTTCATCCTTTGTTATGCATAAGCATTTGTTTTTATTGGTTCCAAAATTATATTGTATTTATTAAAGTATCATACTATAGGCAGGGCTAGTCTAAATTTAATTCTATCAAAATAAAAAAAGTTTCATACCAAAATTACAAAATACTGAAAATAATGAATATATTTTCTTTATTTTGAAAATTCGTATGAAACTTTATTGCTAAGTATGATTATTTATTACCTAGTATTTAACTTTATTACTCAAAAACACCATTCGGTGGTGTTTCAAAAAGTATGCTGAAAAAAAGCAGGTTGAATTTTGATAAAATAGAGAAATGCAAATAACTCTAGAAATCAAATGTCCAACCTGCCTCAGTGACAGTATAAAGAAAAATGGCATCAAAGTAGATGGGAAACAAAACTATCAATGCAAAGACTGCAAACGTCAGTTTATTGGTGACCATGCTCTGAGCTATCTAGGATGTAATTCTGGCATTACTCGTAAAATATTACAGTTGATGGTCAGAGGCAGCGGTATACGAGATATCGCTGAAGTTGAGCGCATTAGTATCGGTAAAGTTTTACGGACTTTAACTGAATCGACCTATCAAATTCAGCCTAAACAAAGTCATTATGAATCTCTCGAAGTAGATGAATTCTGGACTTTTGTTGGAAATAAAAATAATAAACAATGGCTTATTTACGCCTACCATCGAGAAACAGGTGAGATTGTTGCTTATGTTTGGGGTAAGAGAGATTTAGCTACAGTCCAACGGTTGAAGACAAAGCTTAAACAATTAGGTATTCATTACACCCGAATTGCAAGTGATCATTGGGACAGTTTCATCACTGCTTTTAAAAACTGCAAGCAAAGTATTGGTAAGTTTTTTACCGTAGGTATTGAAGGTAATAATTGTAAAATAAGGCATAGAATTAGGCGCGGTTTTAGAAAGAGTTGTAATTTCTCCAAAAAGATTGAAAACCATTTTAAAGCCTTCGACTTAACCTTTTTTTACATCAATAATGGTTTCATTTAATGTCAGCATACTTTTTGAAACACCACCCACCATTCAACAGCCCCAAAGAATTGATCGACCACTTGTAGACATTCTTCAGGTTGTGGATTTTCAGGATCTTCAAAAACTGTTTTATCTAACTTAAATTCAGGGATAACTAAGCTAGAAATATCTATCTGTTCAGCCTGTTCTACTGTAGTAATTTCAGTTATACGTTTTTCAATTTTTGCCTTATGCAGCTTTACGTCTAAATCAGGAATAGGAATTGAAAGTTCCAGATCCTCAAAGGCAATTTTTTCTAATTGCTATATGAGAGTAATAAAGTTTCATCCTTTGTTATGCATAAGCATTTGTTTTTATTGGTTCCAAAATTATATTGTATTTATTAAAGTATCATACTATAGGCAGGGCTAGTCTAAATTTAATTCTATCAAAATAAAAAAAGTTTCATACCAAAATTACAAAATACTGAAAATAATGAATATATTTTCTTTATTTTGAAAATTCGTATGAAACTTTATTGCTAAGTATGATTATTTATTACCTAGTATTTAACTTTATTACTCAAAAACACTATTGTTAGATGTGTTTTTTATGCTAGGGGAAAATAAGCAACTAATAATTCACATTGATAGTTACTGTATCAGAGTAATTATCTGGTCTAAAATCAGCGCTCGGTACAGTAACAAATACCTCGTGTGATTTGGGTGATCCGGTACCAATACCTGCCACACCATTTCCTGTACTAGTAGAGGTAGCAGTATTACCCCATATTTTCCCATTAAGGCCTGGTGCTGAACGTAGTTGGTAAGGTACTTTGTTAGTATTACTACCAGTACCACTCATAACCCCCGATCCAGCTTGGTTACCGTTGGATGGAGCTAAGCCAATCGTATAGGGGGCATCTTTTGTACAGGTTACGCCAATAGCATTACCGTTGCTACCAAGGATATTGGTATCACTTGCTGGACGGCTACCTAAGTTTACATCGTTCTTAGTAGTGATTTTACAACTATTAACTATAGTAGCTTGGACTATAAAAGGAAATCGGTTTCTGTCTAGTGTATTACCTGATGTACAATAAGTGAAGTTAGAAGAATCAGATTGTTTATAAGTTAGTGCAGTATGACCACCATCGAAGGTGTTGGTATAAACTCCTGGAGTGGCAAGAGCATTATTATAGTTTGGCAACAAGGCTATCTTTATGGGTACATCTATTGATATAGATGAGTTTGCAGGTATATCGTGTAAGGCAACATATTCTGAATTAACCCCAGTAGAAAGGGAACGAGTACCCCAAAGAGTTTGATCAGGCTTTAGCATAGTAAATGCTAAGCGAGGAGTATTAGTTCCACTATTTTTCATATAGCGTGGGTTAACCTCACTTGCAACATCGCCACCATCAACGGCAAGACAGATTGAGACGTATCTTCTACCAGCGCCATTACTACATTTATAATTCAAAGTCGCAGTAATACTTTCACTATCGACATTATCTGAAGTTAGGCTATTTCCAATATTTACAGCGCCTGCACTCATACTTGCACTACAAGTCGCTGCAGCATTTGCGTTGCCTACTGTTATCCAAAACGCACCTAACATCAAAAAAGGACTATAATACCACCGAAATAAATTCACTATTCTTCTACCTTCTGACAAGTAAATGGACCAATAAGCGGAATGCCATCACCTTGTTTTTGGTGATCAAAGCTGACTTGACAACTATCACCAGAGGGCGTGAGTACCTCTAGTACATTGTGATCATCTAACGTATCTAGGTAGACCTCACCGTCGAAGCCCACGATAGCTGATGGCAAGTGTTTCTGTGTCACTAGGCGTACTTGACTGCCAATAGCCAACGGTTGGTTCACACTATCTACTAGAATAATAGATGCTGAGCGTACCGGAACAAGTTTGAAACTGACTACTGTACCAGCGCGATCGGTTGGGGTTGCCTGAGCCGCTACCTTGTCGATACGCAGATCAGCAGGTAAGTCCATCGGATCAATGCCAATCTTATTATCTTGGTAAGCGTTTAGCGGCGATATCAATAGGAGGCCACGACTATTAGTGGTGCCGATAAGGTTGTTTTGTAATAGTACTGGCACATCTGCAATGCCATCAGTGGAGACCACGGCAAATCCATCGTTGATTTGGCGGGCGGCGAATAAGCCACCGCCCATCATGACTATTGAGCCTGTGCTACTGGCGTAAGTAGCGTAGTCACCATCGTAACTACTGACGCCCGCTTGTACTTGACCATAGCGGCCGAGATAATTTAGCTCAGCGAGTCCGCCACTGTTATTTTTACCATTTCCACCCTCACTGTGCCTAGCCTGAGCGCGCCATCCTAAACCACCGGCACTAGGAACTGATTGTGATACATCAGCAATAAAATCATCGCGACTATCTGTGTGCTGCACACTACTGTTAAACGAGATATTACGATCCAACGAAAATGAGGCGCCGATTGAGGCACTGCTATTCGCGGAATCATTGATATCTTGATTGAGGTTCACATTTAGGTTGAATCGTCGACCAAAAGATTTACTCCAATAGGCGCTGGCAAATTTTGCAGTGTCATCTTCAGCATAGTCCACCTCGTTATAACTCACTCCAAAACTACCTAAGGACTGAGTACTATAACCTGTTGAGATTTGATTGCTTTGACGTATGGCGCTTGATCCGTATTGAGTCGCCACATCACGATAATCGCCGCTGGTACCTAATGTATTAAGACCAATATTGAAGCGGTTATTGTTCCACAAATAGCTGCCACTATATTGCATACCGCTTTGGCCTTGGGTCTCACTGCCAGCTAATGAGGCAAACAAGACTCCCCCCGGACCGCCTAAGACCCATGTCCCACCAACGCCTGCATTAGTAAGGTCTTTAGTCGCTTCGGCATGGGTCTCAGCGGTAAAGCGGTTATTCACCCCATAACGCCAGGTACCACTGACAGCGATATCATTGCCGTAATCGAAGGATTTGATGCCATAGTTTTCACGTACGGTACCGAGCTCGATAGACCAATCAGAAAGCCCTGGCTGCAGCAAACGATGAGTATCATAAAGCGAGAAGTTAACGGTAGAGCTTTGACCTAACGCATCAGTTAATACCAGCTGAGCATTGCCTGCACCGCTGATGCTAGGGGCTGTATTTAACTCAAATGGGCCAGCAGGAACCTCACCACTATATTGTTTGAGGCCATTCACATAGAGCTCCACCGCAGAAGGTAGTGTTGCTGAACCAAAGAATGCAGGGAGTGGCGTAGTCGTCATATAAGGTTGCAAATCAAAATTGCTACCAATTTGTAGACCACCTAAGCGCGTAGACCGTGTCCATGATAGCGCGCCCGTGAGGATATCACCCGCACGTACGGTTATGAGTTTGTCTGGAAAGGACTGGCTCCAACTGGTATCTAAACGAATAGTACGACTGTCCCAATCACGGTTTTTATTACCGTTATCAACACTGTTATTAGAAAATCTATTGCCTGTGGTTAGTGCAGTTGAGCTTAAAACACCATTAGCATTAAAGGCGCGCACTTCGGTAAAGGCGCTTAGACTGGTTGAGTTATTCTCTGACTGTGAACCATAGAAGTTATAATTTAATAATACCCCAGGCGATGAGCTAGCTTGAGTGCGTCGGCTATCACGATTATTTAAAACCGTAGTGTTTAGGTTGAGAGTGCTTAAGGGAGCAACGATAGCGACGGATTGCATACGAGCGTTATAGTCGACCTTGATATTGGCAAAGCTATTTAGCGGTACTGGGTCTGTAGTTCCAGGAGGCACGATAAAGCCAAGCTGCTGTAATACGGCAATACTCGCCCACAGTTGACCATCACGATAGTCAAAATGAGCTAAGCCTGCACTAGCGCCATTGAGAGTCACGTCTAGATATAAATCCAAGCCATGCGTCTGACTCGCATCCTCATCGAGGTCGAGTTGGGTAAATCTAGTATCTGGCAGGCTGACAGGAGTAGGTGCAGGAATAGGAGTTACAGCATAACTGACAGAAATAACAACACTTTGCAGAAGAATTAGTTTAGCGAGTGGGACTGTCCAACGTAACGTCTTGAGTTGTGTCAGTTCCATTAATCATCACCTTAATTTTACCGCTATTTTTTAATTCATTTGGCGGTACTTTGAGGGTCCATTGCATGGTTGCACCCGGTAACACATAACCCAGTAAGCCCGGTGTTATTTCAATATTTTTGCCAGCGGCATCATCAATGCTGAGTTTTGCCAATTGCGCACGCCCATCACCACTATTGCTAACACGCATAACAACCTGATTACCACCCGGTTGCACAGTGTACTTCCATTGCAGCTTTGGAGAGGTTTGTTTAACCCCTATAGGCTGGACAAATACCGGTAGTGAATAACTTAACGCAAACTGTATACCTGTCTTTTCTTCAGTAGATTGAACTGGTATTTCATCAATCGATAGTCGATAAGCGTCTTCTACAGCGCCCACACCACTTGGTGGAGCGGAGGCACGGATAACTCGAATAAGTTGTTTTTCACCCGGTTGTAGTTTAATCATTGGCGGACTGGCCAATAATCCTCGTGATGCGGTGAGTTGATCGCCTTCTTCATTCTGAGACCAGTGGTACACACGCACTTGCGCGTTTACCACACTGTCACCAGTATTACTTAGCGTCAGGCCACTGGCATTTTGTTTGGCTTGCAAGCTGAGAGAAATGGGAGAGACCTGAAGGCCACTCGCCATTGCTGTATTACCTGATAACAGCAAACCAGATAAAATACCGTGTATCGCAACACGGCGTATCCAGAGACTTAACATTCAGATTAGAAAGTTACTGAAACATTTACAGTATCTTTATAGGTACCAGGTGTAACGTCTGCAGTATCAGTTACAGTGGCATAAACGGTGGTAGCAATACCAGTTGCATAGTTAGCAGCAGCGGCGGTTGTTACTGGAATAGTAGTGCCCCAAGCATCACCATCTTTTGAAACAGAAGTTAATTTATAAGCAACTCCTTCAACTCCATCGGTACCGCCCAACAATTTACCAGTACCATCAGTGCTGTTAGTTGAAACAGGTTTAAGTGTAATTTTAGCCGTAGCACCTTTAGAACAGTTTGTTGTAATTGTTGTTGAGCCAGTCTTAGTGAAAGCAGGCATTTGTGCTTCACCCGCTGCAACATTACCAAGATTGATATCTTGAGTAGCGCCTGTCACGATGGCACAGACACTATCAACTGTCAGTAAAACATCAAACTGATCAGTTGTAATAGGTCCTGCATTAGCAACAGTTAAAGAACCAGCAGTAAGTAGGGCAGCAGTAAGTAGGGATTTATTAAATTTCATGGTGTTCCTCTTAAATATGTAAATTATATTTATAAATCATTAACTTTGTTAACACATTATAAATCATTAACTTTGTTAACACATTATTACATAAGTATACTAGTAAGTCCAATATAAGCAGATGTTTGTTAAATAATTTAAAACCGTTTGGTTAAGCTTATGGATATCTATATTATTGGAATTATTATTTGTTTCATAATTATATTGATCTTAATAATTTCAATGTTGAAAGACTATTTTGATGATCCTTTTCGTAAATAGCGTTTTGGATTGAACTTGGCTAAGTTCTCAAGATGACGAAACAAAACAGTACATTAACGATATGGTGCGTCATATCATGGGGTTGAAACGTGTTTAATTAAAATTTAGCTTGAGACTGTAAATTATTTTTGTGTATTTTATTAAGCTAATTCTCTTATGCACTCGAGAAGTATTACCACGATACCAACTCTTAGAAAGAGCTTTGAGTCCCCTACTTAACATAATGGCGGCTATATGAAATGCAACTAAATTTAGTTGCATTTTTTAATTTCAGGGGACTATACTTAGTCGTAACTGAGTAGGGCTAGCATATGGGTAAAACGGAAAAGTTATTGGAAAAATTTGGAAATTCAAAAAATACGTTTCCATATAAAGATTTAGTCGTTTTACTGAGCCAGCTCGGCTATGAAAAATTTGAAATGGCAGGCTCTCGTGTTCGGTTTTTTAATGAAAAAACTGAACATATGATTTTACTGCATAGACCACACCCTGAAAATGAAATCAAAGGTGGGGCATTGAAAGCTGTAAAACAAGCACTCAAGCAGGAGGGATTTTTATGAGCTATTTAAAATACAAAGGTTATCTCGGCACAATTGAACCCGATCTTGAAACAGGTGAGTTATTTGGAAAACTCGCTTTTATTCGTGATCTTATCACCTATGAAGCAGAAACTTTAAAAGCTCTTGAGCAAGCTTTTCAGGAGTCTGTAGACGGCTATTTAGAATCATGTGCTGAACTAGGAAAATCTCCTGATCAACCATTCAAAGGAACTTTTAATGTCCGTATTAGCCCTGAATTGCACCGTAAGGCAGTTTTAGCATCAAGTAATTCTCTAAATGCCTTTGTCAGTGATGCGATTCAAGAAAAGTTAATGCGTTTAGGTGCGTAATTTATTGAAGCCTAGGCTACTACCTAAAAATTGAAAAACTCAGCAAAAATGGGAGCTTATAGCTCCCATTTTTAGTTTCGTATAAGGTGTATTATGTTAATTTTAGAAATACTTATTAATTCTTATAAGTATTTCCATAACAAGGTTTGGTGATTCGATTTTACGACTTGTCTATTTTTAAGCTAAAAATGTCAATACACCCTATTTAATAAAATGTATAATTTTTGTGCTTATATAAACAAAAAGGGAATAATGTGAATCGTATCTTTAAAAAGATTTTGAGTAAATCTCTGGGATGTGTGGTCGTTGTATCAGAGAATACTAAAAGTATCGGTAAGGCAAGCAAGAGTGAAGGTATTGTTGAAATCAATGAGACTTTACAAGAGCTTTTAGTCTGTACTCTTAAAAATAAATATCCTTTGAAACCAATTATCATCACTTTAAGTTTATCAACGATTACTTTAATGACTCAGCAGGTTCTTGCCGAACAAATAATAGTTTGTGGAGCTAAAGGGTCAAATACAAGTCCTGGTATTGGAGCAATCACTCACAATAATTCAATTGTAAGTCAGCAGTATTGGGGATCTCTAAACTGTTTTAACAATTCACCTATATCAGATAGCAAAATTCTGAATGACGATTTTGGGTGGTGTTTCAAAAAGTATGCTGATTATATTTTAACCACAATTGAAATCTCATAAAGCATTAAAAATATAGTGAATTTAATTTACTTATTTTCAATTTCTCTATTGACAGAATTAACTAGCATACTTTTTGAAACACCACCCGATTTTGAAGTAACAATTAATGCGGATACTTTAAAAGTTGGCTCAGGTGGTATTACGTCTAAGGATTCATTAAGTGGCGCTGGTAATGGAACAGTTTCTTTCAATAGTAATAAAATTACCAACCTGTTAAATGGTACATCTGCTAACGATGCTGTGAATTTTGGCCAACTGAATTCATTAGCAAATGTCTTTGGTGGGGGTGCTGGCTTTAGTGGAGGAATATTTACTGGACCAACATATACGATACAAGGTTCAAACTATACAAATATTGGTAATGCGTTTACTGCAGTAAATACAAAACTCACAAGCCTACAGGGCCAAATTGATGCTTTACCAGGGGGTGGTGGAGCTGACGGTAAAAGTGCATATGATATTGCAGTTGATAATGGTTATACAGGTTCGCAGTCACAATGGCTGGCTTCACTTAAGGGCGATAAAGGTGACGTAGGCGCTACAGGAGCTCAGGGTGCACAAGGTGTTAAGGGTGATAAAGGTGACGTAGGTGCTACAGGAGCTCAGGGTGCACAAGGTGTTAAGGGCGATAAAGGTGACGTAGGTGCTACAGGAGCTCAGGGTGCACAAGGTGTTAAGGGCGATAAAGGTGACGTAGGCGCTACAGGAGCTCAGGGTGCACAAGGTGTTAAGGGCGATAAAGGTGACGTAGGTGCTACAGGAGCTCAGGGTGCACAAGGTGTTAAGGGCGATAAAGGTGACGTAGGCGCTACAGGAGCTCAAGGTGCACAAGGTGTTAAGGGCGATAAAGGTGATGTAGGCGCTACAGGGGCTCAGGGTGCACAAGGTGTTAAGGGCGATAAAGGTGACGTAGGCGCTACAGGAGCTCAGGGAGCACAAGGTGTTAAGGGTGATAAAGGTGATGTAGGCGCTACAGGGGCTCAAGGAAAGAGTGCATATGAAGTAGCCGTCGATAATGGATATAACGGAACTGCACAAGACTGGCTAACAAGTCAAAGTGGTAATAGTCCGTATCTAGATGCTAATCCCACTACTACTTCGACTGGCGCAAAAGCAACTGGTACTGGTGCAACAGCTTTAGGTGATGGTGCTGTAGCAGATGGTGATAACAACACAGTTTTAGGATCTGGAGCCTCTGCAAAGGGCGAATCAAATACGGTTGTGGGTAAAGGAAACACTGTCGAAGGCAACAAATCTGGAGCATTTGGGGATCCAAATCTAGTTCAAGGAAATGGAAGTTACGCAGTTGGTAATGACAATACAATAAATAGCGATAATAGCTTTGTGGTAGGAAATAACGTCAATACCTCAGCTAAGAACTCAGTAGTTTTAGGGAACAATTCTGCTTCAACTCGAGATAATAGTGTATCGGTTGGAGCATCAGGTAAAGAACGCCAAATAATCCATGTTGCAGCTGGTATTGAAGATACGGATGCGGTAAATGTGAAGCAGATGAAGGACGGAAACGCTAAAGTACTAACTGATGCCAAAGCCTATACAGATACTAAGGTTTTAGATTTAGAAAATAACTTTAGAGATACTTCAAATCGTATAGACCAAACTAATCATGATGTTCGTAAAAATCGTGAAATTGCTGCACAAGGTATAGCTGGTATTACTGCAATGACAAATATTCCAATGCCTTCTGAGCAAGGTGCATCAACTGTAGGTCTGGGTATGGGGCATTTTGATAGCCAATCTGCAATCGCAGTAGGAGCAAGTCACTATTTTGAAAATGGAGTTGCTGTTAAGGGGGCATTCTCATCAGGTTTTAATAATGGAAACACAACGGCAGTTGGCGCTGGTGTTTCTTATTCTTGGAAATAAAGAGGTGGTCCCACGAGACTGTAAATTATTTTTGTGTGTTTTATTAAGCTAATTCTCTTATGCACTCGAGAAGTATTACCACGATACCAACTCTTAGAAAGAGCTTTGAGTCCCCTACTTAACATAATAGAGCTTATACGAAATGCATATAAAAATAGTTTTATATTTCAAAAAGTTATGCTATAAAAAATTGGGACGCAAAACCTAAAAAACCGACTTGGAAACAAGTCGGCTTTTTTATGAACAGTTTTGATAGTTCTTGCCAATAAATCTGACTAAAAATTACGCTTTTCAGCTTGAGTGATACAATTTTGTGATACATTATTGTATATACAAATTTGAATGTTTTTTATGGAACAGTATTTCGAATGGGATGAGGCAAAGAATCGAAAGAATCAGAAAAAGCACGATGTCTCTTTCGAAACAGCAAGCCTTGTTTTTGATGATCCATTAAGGATCTCAATCCAAGACAGACATACCGATGGTGAAGAACGTTGGCAAACCATTGGAAAAGTAAAAGGCGTACTAATGCTCTTAGTAGCTCACACCATCTTTGATGAAGATGACTGTGAAATCATACGAATCATTAGTGCAAGGCAAGTCACCAAAGCGGAGCGAGATAGATATGAGCATGGTTAGATACTCACGCAAAGAACTGAATGAAAAATTCAGTGACAAGCAAGATGCTGAAATTCAACGATTGCTTGCTAAGGGAACGGTTCCTGACGATCAGCTAGATCTCTCAGATATGCCTGAAATTACCGACTGGAGCAATGCTGTACGCCATAATCAATTCTATCGCCCAGTGAAGCAACAGACTTCCATTCGTTTAGATGCTGATGTACTTGCATGGTTTAAAGCTCAAGGCAAAGGCTATCAAACACGAATGAATGAAATTTTGCGGGATGCTATGCTCAAAGAATTAAAAAATCATCAGTAAAAATGGGAGCTTAAGCTCCCATTTTTGACTTCGCATAAGGTGTATTATGTTAATTTTAGTGAAACTTCACTAAGAAGATCCCCATACCCCCAAATCAAAGTACCCAATATTGTTGTAAAACAACCAATATATAGTCCCCAAACATCCAATTTTAATTGCTTCTTTGCTTCCTTTTCCTTATCTGTATTTCCTAATATCGATCCACAATCAATGATATTCTGCGATTCTATATACTTCTCAACTCCCATTCTAAATACAGGTCTTCCTGTCAAAATTATTCCCGTCATAGTGACAATAGATCCGGATCTAGAAAACCAATCCCAATTTTGTGTAATACAGCTATATAGAAAGGATAAAATTGCAGCACATATACCAATAAATAAAAACAAATAAATATTTGAAAAAATCTTATTCATTAACACTTTCTTTTACCTTAGCTATAATCTCATCTACCAAACTATTCCACTCAACCAATTGACTATCATGTAATAACCAAACATTCTGGGATTCAGCTAACTGACGAGCTGACTTTGTATAATCATTATTAGTAACAACAACTGAGCCAACAGCCTCATAATAAGCTTTAGCTGAACTAACTTCTTGAACTGCTTTATTTCCAACAGGCTGACCATATAACTTACATTGAACTACATAAGTAAATCCTTCTTTTTGCATAACAATATCTGCGCCTTGATCACCACTTTTAGGCGTATTAAAAGTTGTCCAACCAAGATTCTCAAAAATTTCTGCTATCAGTTTTTCATATTCATAAGGATCTATATTAAAATTTTGAGCTACTTCATCATCATATTCTTCTACATTTTCTGTATTTTCACATCGATCATAATCAACTTCTTTTTCAACATATTCTTTTATTGTTTTAACTATGAAGTTGAAATTATCACCATAAAACTCATTCCAAGATGGACTTCTCTCCATTTCTGCTTTCAAAGCAGCAGGAATTTTTAGATCTAAATAAGTTTGAATTTTTAATATTCTATTCTTAGTAAACAAATTAACTTCTTTTTCCCAATCAGATTCAATTAAATCTCCATAGTGATCACGATAAATCAATTGTTTATTTCTCAATTTTAATTTATCTAAATAGCCCTCTGATTTAATATAAAAACAAATTACACTTTTCATAAATTGTTGATTAATAAATTCTAAATGATCAGAAAGTGTCTCTGGGTCCACAGTACCTTTAGCTAAATAATAAAAGTCAAAATCATTTTTAAACCATTCTTCATTCTTGCATAAATGAACAATTCGTTTTTTAAAAAAATTAGTTACCGTTGTCATTAATATTAACTCTTTAAACATAATTATTTAGAAAAGAATAAGCGAAATTTTTCTAGGTGAGTAGTGGCAGTCCAAATTATAAAAGGTGTCTTTTACTTAACATAAAATCTCTTCTACGAAATGCACGTGTTAGAACCCAATTAAATCTTTAATTGGGTTCACATCAAATACTCTATTGATCACGATAAGCTCGAACTTTCTCAAAAATTGGATAAAAGTCCAGACCATCATCCTTCATATCTGAAATTATGACCGCAATTACTGCAATCGTAGTGGGCACTTTACCGTTCTTTTTATAGTTGGTAATGGAGTTCGCGTTCATATCTAAAAGCGCTGCAAATTCTTTAATAGAAAGGCCAGACTTACCTATAAGTCTTTGAAATTCTTCGTAAGGCATAGTTTAAAAAGCAGAATTGTTCTGATGGAAAAGTATAGCACATATCATTTACTTACATTTAAACACATAAATAATGTGATTAACACACTATTTATGTGTTTAAATATTCCCATATCCTTCTTTCAGGACATATGAAGAAGGTGTTTTTAATTATTTCTTCTTAAAATGAGGCATAACAATGGGTAATTTAAACTTGATTAATCATTTATACCTTTCTGAAAATTCTAGAAAAATTGGAACTCAACTCATTAAAGAGCTCTCAATTAATAGATCGAACAATCTGAGTTTATTTTTAAACGTTAATAAATGTTTTGACGATCGAGAAGCAACATTGGTATGGACGCAGCATCATCTTGATCAACATATAGATGATGATTACGAAGACGTTAAACGCGCTTTTTTAGCATTCTTTCCTGATGGAGCATTTATGCAATTTTGAGACTGTTAATTGAATAGCTAGACTCCCTGAATGGTCCTTTTAAAGGACCATTACACAATTTACAGTCCTACAGTCAGTTTACCTGTCACAGATTTTTGAACGCTCTATCAAAATCCAAAACGAGGACCATCAAATCCTTTCGTTTTTTCTTGTGTCTGTTTCTGCTTTTCTTGCTCTAGTAACTTTTGCTTATTCAATTCTACCTCATAATAGGGTTTGTACAGCTCATAACGATTTTCAGCTCTCAACCGATTAATTTCTACAATCATGTCCTGTTTTTGCTGATAGCGAACTGGATCACTTTCTTTGGCAAACCGCAGTGCCTTATTCATCATCGGCACATCTTGCAGATTAGTATCGTATTTTTTATTGTAATCCTCATTGGATAGACAACTCACCTCATTCGGAACCTCTACCTTTAGCCCTCTAATTTCAAGCACTTTGGTCGGTGCATAACGCTGTAAGCTGTCATTAATGAGTTCTTCAGTTTTTTGTCGGTACAACTGCAATTGTGCTTTGCCCATCCCTAATACATCGGCTGTTAATTTCTGAGCGCCCCCTTTCTCTGGCTGTTCAGGGTTATAACGCTTAAAAAACTGCTCAGGTGTTCGCTCTATTCCATCCACATGGCGTTCACTATAAATCAGATGCAAATGGGGTTGTTCTTGACCACCTAGACTACCAACATGATGATGGATAGCACAGCTATAAGGATATTGATAACGGTCAGCAAACTCTTGAATAAACTGCTCTGCCAATTCGATACGTTGTTCCGATGTAAGCTCTTTTGGTAATGCCACCACCAAACTTGAACAGACTCGACCATTTTTGCGTTCATACAGATCCGAGGCCTGCCAAAATTCTTCCGGATTCCCCTCGGCAAAGCTCGGCATATTACCTGAGCAAACAAACTCAAGTTGTTCATGAACATGATCTTTATGTTGTGCAAATTGTGCAGTTCGAGTGATGTAGTGAAAGCGCTCTTTGGCCGTTCTAGGCTTGTTATTTTTACCACCTTTTTGGGGCGGATTTTTACTGTTGTGTTCAAGATTACAGAAGAACATATTTGCGTCTAGCCCTCACGTTATTTTTGATGTTGTAACGACACTTTTTTTGCAGCAACACACATTTTTGATGTTGTAACGGTAGATCGCTATTGCAGAAACAAATGTCAAAAATGCAGCAACAGTACTCTGATAGATACAAATCAATAACTTACGTCTCTAATGGCCTGCGGAGCACGAGGAGAAGTGTTTCTAATTCGATATAATTGCGTTAGTAATTATATCGAATTAGAAACACGGAAACGAGCTAATAAATTAAATAAAATGTTCCCACATTTTATTTAATTTATTCATGCCGCCATATGCTACTCTACTGATATCTGATTCATGTGTTTTTTTGGGGTGCTGATCATGGTGAAACGAGGTCGTCCTGCTAAAGTTTTATCAAATGAAGATCTGATTCAATTGCAGCAGTTTTTAGAAAAATTACCGTTCCTCACAGAAATCCAATCTCATATTTTGAGGTCATTATTATCTACAGAAAAATTTGATGAAGAGATATTCAAAAAGTTTAAAACTGTAGATCGCTATAGAGTGCTATATCAACAACGCCAAATCTTACTTGAACAGATCAAACTCAAAGCACATAACCAACAAAAACTAATGGACAATGAAGTTGAAATTTTAAGTTTGGCCCAACAAGATCAGGATCGAGACACCTGGTTTAGACTAGAGCGAGCCTTAGAGTCTTATCAAAAAATCCATAAGGCGGTTCTCAATGACCGTATACGCCTCGAAAATGAGCATAAACGCGAAGTTCTAAACAAATCGAGGAAAACCCTTACCGAAGCACAAATCAAGCGTAATGAGGAAAACAGACGCAAATATGAATTAGGTGGTGCAGTATTAGCAGCCTTTAAAAAATTGAATATTGATATTAGTTCGGAAACATCAGATCAAATCACCAATAGAATTGTCAATAACACTCAATTCGCATATAGCGTAAGAACAAGTAAAATATTTAAAGAGATTACTGAACAGAACAACAATTTTTTTAAACGACAAAATTTATTTCTTGATGTTCTTGAAGGCCTATCAACTTGGGAAAGTAATCATAAGAAACTATCAACGATAGAAATTGAAAAACACCAACATAAACATGAATAGTCCTGATTATTTCAACTTAGAGTCCCCATAGTTGAGCGAGTGTCTACGAGCGACACAATCAAAATTCGCGCCTAGACTCTCTGAAAAACCGCTTTTTAGGCTGTGAAGCCTAAATAAGCGTAAATCACATGCAGAAAATTGAGCCTAGACCGAGCGTAGCGAGTAAAAAAGCTCTATGAGCAAAGCGAATTCCGAGTTGTTTTTGCTTTTTGCTAATTCACGGAAACTTTAACCAAAAAATTGCCCCGACGAATCGAGCGAAAGCGAGATTCAATAGAGTTTGAGCGTAGCGAAAACCAAGGGCAATTTTTCATGATGTATGCTTTTAATTATTTTAAATGCTTTTAAATGCTTTTAACCAGCCTGAAAGCCTTGATACGAAATGGTTTCAGAGTCCATTAAACTAGGTTTATCGATCCATTAAACTAGGTTTATCGACCCATTAAACTAGGTTTATCGACCTTTAAAGCTAGGTTTATCGACCTTAAAGCTAGGTTTATCGACCTTAATAATTTAAATAGACACACTCATTTAAATAGTCTATTTTACAGACTAGTTTAATTAAAAATTTATTATTAGAAATGAGTGAATTAGTCGTTAAAGATAATGCCTTAATTCAGGCTAGCTATACGTTAGATACCGTTGAACAGCGATTAATTCTTCTAGCTATTGCTGAAGCCAGACAAACAGGCCATGGGATAACAGAAAATAGTTTATTGGAAGTACATGCCAGTAGTTATATAAATACGTTCAATGTTGAAAAGCATACTGCCTATACAGTCCTTAGAGATGCGTCAAAAAGCCTCTTTGATAGATATGTCACATACCATGACGTTAATCCTAAAACAGGTAAGGATCGTAGTTTCCATTGCCGTTGGGTTGATAAAATAGGTTATGAAGCTCAGTCAGGCATTGTCTTTTTAAGATTCACTCAAGATATCGTTCCTCTCATAACTAGGCTAGAAGAAAACTTTACTAAATATGAGTTACAGCAGGTTTCACGCCTAACCAGTTCTTATGCTATTCGGCTCTACGAATTGCTGATTCAATGGCGATCAGCAGGAAAGACGCCTGTGTTTGATCTGTCTATCTTTAGACAGCAATTAGGCGTTGAATCTCACCAATACAAAACTATGAGCAATTTCAAAACCTATGTTTTAGATTTCGCACTCAATCAAATAAATGAGCTAACCGATATAACAGCTAAGTATGAACAACATAAGAAAGGACGTACCATTTCAGGATTTTCGTTCACTTTTAGACAGAAAAAAAATGCCTCGAAAAAAGAAATTAAGAATGAAAATCTCTCAGATTTTTTCTCAAAAATAACTGATCCTCAACGTCACCTATTTGCCAATAAGCTCTCTAGACTATCTGAAATGAGCATTTACTCTCAAGGTACAGAAACCTTCGAACAGTTTGCTGTCCGCATAGCAGAAATGCTTAAAGACGCTCAAAAATTCGAAGAATTATTCCCTTATCTTCAAAAAGTTGGCTTTGCATCTGCCTAAAATTTAAACTTGATCATTTGTCTATTAGACAGTCTAATAGACAGTCTATTTTTACAAGTTTAGGCATAGGTTTACAGGATGAAAACCCTTACAGTTCTTGAACTTTCCAAGCTCTACAACATCAATAGACAAACGATTTACAACAACATAAAGAAAGGAATTTTAAGTAAAAATTCTGAGAATAAGATTGATCTAGCGGAAGCAATCCGTGTTTTTGGGGAACCCGTCAAAAAACAGGATGTAAAAGAATCTGTAAAAGTAGACAGTCCAAATTCGGCAGAAGTTTTACTGCTTAGACAGCAGATAGACATGTTGAAAAATCAGCTTGATGATGCCAAAGATCGGGAATCTTTCTATCAAAACCAAATTGAAACGATGCAACGCCTATTAGAAGCCCCAAAACCTAATATGACTACGTTTACCGATCAAGAATTAGTGCAACCCAGCATAGTCAAACCAGATCCCGAACCTGACACAGCAGAAGCTAAACATGACGGATTGACTACTCTGGAGCAGAGGGAAAATAAGCGGATTCCCGTACCGGAGCACGTTGAACAGGAGCCGGAGAAAAGAGGCTTTTGGAGCCGTTTTTTTAGACCCTATGATTAACCACGATTGTTTAACTGATATGAACAAAGTTGTGGAACATTGATCAAATAATAGGCGTGGAACGTGAAAAATCATAAAAAAAACCCATCTTGGGGAAGATGGGCTATCAACTAGAAACTACAGCATTGATTTCTATAGATAATTATAACACATTTCGTATAAGGTGTATTATGTTAATTTTAGGAAAATTTAAAAAATAAAATTACTACAACCACTGTTACAAAAAATTACATCGAAGTATA
>NZ_JBZUJB010000002.1:0-87153 GCF_058599505.1 Acinetobacter sp. CAU_H_29a_1 | reverse complement strand
GTAAGCGTCCGCTGAACACACCTTATGAATTCGTCCTATAAGCCTTAATTTAGTCCTCACTTAAAAACAAGTGGGGACTTAAATTTATGACTACAAATAATCAGACATCCATCGCATCTCTTACGATAATACGAAGAACATATAGTGCTGAATTTAAACAGCATATCGTTCAGGCGTGTAAAGCATCGGAGGTTTCAATTGCTTCAGTCGCTTTGCAACATGGATTGAATACAAATCTTGTATCCAAATGGATTCGCTTAATTGATGCTAAGCCAAGGAGTGATCGCTCACCACTATCGAATAAACCTGCATTTATTGCCTTATCTTGCTCTGCACCATTAGATCATACTCCTACTGACATGTTAAAAGTTCAAATTACTTTACCCCACTCAAAAGCAGAAATTGGCTTGAAATGGCAAGTATCAGAAATATCTGCTTTAGCAGAATTACTCAAGGCACTTACAACATGATCCGTATCGATGAAATCTGGTTGTCTACCCAGCCCATGGACATGCGTGCAGGTATGGATACGGCCATGGCTCAGGTGGTGAGAGCCTTTGGCTACATTAAACCGCATTGTGCTTACCTGTTCTGTAATAAACGTGGCCATCGCATGAAAGTGCTGGTACATGATGGACTGGGGATCTGGCTGTGTTCTCGGCGGTTGGAACAGGGCAAATTTCACTGGGCTAAAGTTCATCAGGGTGAAACCCTGGCACTCAGTCCAGAACAGTTACAGGCACTGATCCAGGGTTTGCCTTGGCAGCGCATTGGACGACAGCAAGTGGTCACAATGCTCTAAACTAGCTTGGTCCATTCTGCTATTCTCCAAACGTTCTATTTCATTCTTCTCATGACCTCAGGCATACTGCGGTCATGAATACACTGCCTGATTTAAGCCAACTGACCCATGAACAACTGCTGGAATTTACCCGGCAGTTGGCAATGCAGCATCAGTCTTTGGCACAATCAAATCAAGAATTAGAAAAATCAAACCAGCAATTGGATGCCAAAGTTCAACATCTTTCCATTCTCACGCAAAAATACGAGCATGAGCTCGCACTATTTAAACAGCACAAATTTGGCAGTAAAAACGAACATCTCACCGCAAAACAAATCCATCTGTGGGATGAAGCGGTCGAAGAAGATATTGCCGCTGTTGATCTGGAACTGGAACGGCTGAATGCAGATAAAACTGATGCAGCGACACACAAAGCCACAGTCAACAAACCTAAACGTCGACTGCTGCCCGATCATCTACACACCATCCGTATCGAGCATGAACCAACATCAACCCAATGTGCTTGTGGCTGCACCTTGCGTCGTATCGGCGAAGATATCAGTGAAAAACTACATTTCAGACCGGCACAGTTCTATAAGGAACAGCATGTGCGTGGCAAATGGGTCTGTGATCAGTGTGACACCCTGACTCAGCAAGCGATGCCCGCCTATGTGATTGATAAAGGTATTGCCAGTCCTGAACTACTGAGCCATGTGTTGGTCTCGAAATACGCAGATCATTTACCGCTGTACCGTCAACGTCTGATCTATCAGCGGGCGGGAATCGAGCTTTCTAGATCAACTTTATCTGACTGGATAGGTCGCTGCGGTGTAGAACTGGAGCCTCTGGCCAATGCTTTAAAAGAGGTGGTGCTGCAACAGCGGGTGCTGCATGCAGATGAAACACCAGTCACCATCATGCGGATGGGTGATGATGAGAAAAAACCGAAGAAAGGTTATGTCTGGGCCTATGCAACAACCCAATATAATCCAATTCAAGCCGTGATTTATGACTTTCAGGATAGTCGTTCAGGCCAGCATGCTGAAGCGTTCCTGAAAGACTGGCAGGGCCATCTGGTCTGTGATGATTACAGTGGTTATAAAGCACGCTTTAAATCAGGCCAAGTTATTGAGGTGGGCTGCATGGCGCATGCGCGTCGTAAATTCCATGAACTGCATGTGACCAAGAAAAGTCAGGTCGCTGAACAGGCCTTAGTGCTGATTCAGAAACTGTATGCCATAGAAGCAGAACTCAGGAGAAAGACCGATGGTACAGCAGAACAGCGCCGCGAATACCGACAACAGCATAGTCAACCGGTGATGCAACAACTGTATGAATGGCTCAACCAGCATCAACTGACGGTGCCATCGAGTTCTCCAACCGCCAAGGCCATCAATTACACTCTGAAGCGTTGGCCAGCTTTAAGCCGCTATCTGGATGATGGCAATCTACCGATTTGCAATAATTGGGTGGAAAACCAGGTGCGGCCTTGGGCGTTGGGACGTAAGAACTGGTTATTTGCAGGTTCGCTGCGCAGTGGTCAGCGAGCGGCAAACATCATGACTTTAATCCAGTCAGCAAAGCTGAATGGGCTGGATCCGTATGCCTATTTAAGTGATGTGCTGAAAAGATTGCCGACCCATAAAGTGACCCAAATAGAAGAATTGCTACCACACCGCTGGAAATCCAACTCAAATTAAAAAATAGACATGGGGTTCAGCGGACGCTTACACTCTTTGACAGTTATCGGCAAGATATCTTTACTATCAATGACCTTGCCAAAAAGATCATTTACAGTAATTTTCTTTGTAAAGACTTGTCTAAAAAACGAACCGTACGCTTCAATAATTTGTTCTAAAAAGACTGTGTAATTTTGCAGTGTTTTTATGAAAAAATCAGATAATGGGATAAAACGACCATCTTTTCTTGCTTTACTATTTCTTTTATCATTCACATATAAAAGCTTGAGCTCAACACAATAATCATCCAAATTCCCCAACAGGTTTTCTTTAGGCCGACTTGCCAAACTCAACAAGCTGATATGCCACATCCAACATGCGTATGCATTCAGTTGATTAATGATATGTTGATCTTTTTGAATATTTTCTTGGCAATGTTTATGTAAAAAAGCAAATTGCTCTTTCACAAAACTGGGTTCAAGTGCCAGTTGGCTCCCTATCCTTCCGATAGATAATGCAGATTGCACTTTGAATTGTTGTTGCAATATTTTTAGTTCAGCCGTGTCTTCAGTAAATTCCGAGGAATGTGGTGTAAGTGCTGTTTCTACAAAGGCTAGATATGTGCTACTGAGTTGAGCTTTCGGTAGCCCTCCATAATAGATACCAGGCATGTGATGCTGACTATCCCGCCCAGCAATTACATGAGCTAGATATTCATTATATGTTTCATAATATATATGAAAATATAATTGAGCCTGCAGTTTTTCAACAGTGATCGAACCTACAAACCGATTATCAAGCCAATTCTTAAGTTTTGTATTAATGTCTGTTGAAGAAATTATTGGATTCGATGCTTGTTCTATATAGTCAAACCAAGCAGAAGGTAAATGTAGTTGATGTGTCATCACTTCATTCCATCGCTCATCATTTAAGCTCTTAATCTTCTGCTCTGTAATATTAAGATTTAATTTGAGTAAATATTCGCGACGTCTACTTGAACCATTTTGAATCAACGTACCCTCCTGAATAAGGTCATTAAAATCCATCAGTGCAACGGGTGATAATCCCGTCAATAAAGACAATAAACAGGCAGCAGCGATCGCCGCATTCCTCGGTTGTCCTGATAATTCATCTCTTAGCACATAAACAATTTGCTTCAGTATATCTGGCGCCAAATAATGTGGATTTGTAATAAATGGCGCATGACGGCGTTGGCGATGCCGCGTGTAATACGCAGCATAATCACTAATTAAATGATTAAAATTTTTAGTTTTTTCATCTTCAGAGTATAATTCTACTTCAGTGTCCAATAACTCAATTTCACCATCTTCATCTTTGTAAAGAGAGGCATCATAAAAACTGATCTTTGCGTTATGTCCGATATCTTCATGCTTACCTGATTTTATTTCACGAAATTTTTTGAGTTCATTTTTAGTTGGCCATTCCAAAACTTTGCTTTTTTTTGACTTACGCTGACGATGAACTACACGACGATCATCTAGTCTTTTAAAAATTATTAATAGAGCCGATAAATACTCTATGACTTGTACTTGTTTGAAATCTTTAATATTAAAAAGTTGATTACGATCCTCTTTTTTCAAATTACGTTCGTACGTGACATAGCGATTTAGTAGCTCACTGCATTCTTGAAATAATTCAGCATGATTAGAATCCAGAACATATCGTGATACATAGCGAAAGAGATCACAAACATGTTTTTGCTTATTCTCAGCTTTATCAATCTTTGCAAATTCTTGATACTGCCGATATGTTAAAAAACTCGCTTGCAAAATCAAATAACGTACAGACGACAACTCTTGAGTATTACTAATATTCGGACATGAAAAATAACTCAAAGCAGCCAAAAAAGAATACTTACCGATCTGTCTGGAGCCTGATATATAGCTATAAATTTGTTGTGCTAATTTGTATAGCGCGTAGACTTCTTTATACAAATCATCTGATAGATCAATAAATTGTGTATTCACAACATCATCATGTAACAGACAATAATCTTTTTGGAATTTTTCTGCTAAATCTAAAAAGTGCTCTTCTGCGTCAATCTTCGGCATATTCATTTTCGCTTAATTTTTTATCACATTGCATTGTCTAAATTCATTACGATCTAAACAATTTTGTAAAAGTTGATCTTTTATTGAATTCTTTGTTAGCTTAAAAAATCGAGCAAAAAATTTAGCATCCAGCTCTTTCTGAGCTTTCCTTTCAAAGCACAAGTGTTGCTGTGATTTTTCGATAAAATCATCAAGATTATGTATCAGCTGTAAGATTGCAACATAATTAGAATGCACACGTAATCCTGGCTCCCTTTGCATCAATAGCAAGATTTTTTGCCAAATTTTGACGTAGATTACTTTGAACTTTGCCTGTACTACTACTTTCTGACTCTGTTTAATCTTTTTGATTTTTAGTAGTTCTGAGTTAATTTTTACTATCTCAAGCAGAACATTTGGTCGGTCAAAGCAAAAGGGCATGATAAATTGCCCTATAAAAATCTCAATATTTTTTACTAAATAGTCAAATTTTAACATTTTTATCGATATAAAAAATGAGCATATCTTTTTATATGAAAATACATTTAATCTATCAACTAAATTTTCTCAAAATTACAATTCTCAACAAATACATACGTTTTACTTATCTAGGGCGGTCTAAATTTTAAGAATTCTTCCATTTTTTTTTAGTTTTCTGTTATTTTTACACCTGTCATATAGGCACCCATCGATGGTGCGCTATCTCTAACCTGTGCATCTTTTGAGAAAGTACGAACAAATGCTGACACTGGCAGTTGATCTATCGGCAGTTGGCCATCTTCACCAACAGCATAAATTCGTGCAGCTGTTAGTGTCGTGATACCCATTCCATCTCCCAAGAAAAAAACCACACGTTAAGGCTGTTTTGATGGTTGTACTGAAGTAGAAGTTGATTGAACTAAAGTAGGACTTTGACAGCCCGTCAAAATAACTGTGCCCAAACTACAGCATGCCAAACTTATTAATTTTTTTTATTTAATTTTTCTTATGCCAAAGCATTGCATCGACTCATCTTAAGATGGTCGAAAAATACGCTTTAAATATTCAATTTACATGACAAATTTATGGAAATGTTATTATGACTACTTATATAGATTTTCCTAATTGCAAAAAATAGTGTAGCAAATTGCTACACTATTTTTTTACTTTATTTTTCTAACATTCGTCTTAGGAAAGCTTCTAATTCTTGTAAATTTTGATCATCAAATTGTCCGATTTTTAAAGATACCTTTAATGTATTATGGTCAAATTTGATATTACCAGCAACTTTCCCATCATATTCAATTTTATGTACAATTGAAGTTTGAATTACTTCTTTCGTTTCTCTTGACTTAAAGATTTTTTCAGCTAGTGATGCGAGTTTTGTCTGTTCAACTTCTTTTTTAAGCAATTTTGACCATGCTTCGAATAATGCTTCTTTAGCATTTTCATTGTTTTCATCATGATCTGATAGAAACTTTTTCACTGCTGTAGCAGCGGTCCTTGCTAATAATGAGGGCTGTTTTTCCAAATCTTCAATCAACTCTCCAGGTAATTTTTCAAAAGATAAATATTTATACATATCTTCACGATTCATACCTAATGACTTTGCTAACTTCTGCTTATTTTTTTTTAATTTTTCATCCAAAGAATTTAATCCAACATATATTTCATAATCTGTCAGATCTTCTCGCTTTAAATTTTCAGCTAATGTTAATAAAGCAACTTCTTCATCCGATGCATCAATAATGATTACTTCAATGGTGTTCTTATTGAGAAATTGGTGGGCTTTCAATCGTCTTTCACCAGCAATCAACTCATATTTATCATTTATTCTACGAACTGCAATTGGTTGTAATAGCCCAATTTCCTCAATTGATGCTGCTAAATCTTCAATATCTTGTTGATTAAAGAGTTTTCGAGGCTGGTTAGGGCTAGCCTGAATATCTGTAATTTGTACATTACGTCTTAGCTCTTTGACATCATTAATATGCTCTTTTTGGGCATGTTGATGCTTTTGAGTATTTTGCTGAAGACGTTTAGCCAATATCTCTTTATTACTTACCATAGTATTTCCAGAATTATATTATTTGACACGCTGAACAATTTCTTGTGCTAAAGTTTCAAAAGCTTTTCGAACTTTTGAGTTTTTATCAACAGATAATAAAGGTTGTTGCAAAATTGCAGCTTGATTAACTTTAGTGCTCATCGGAATTGTGGTATGCAATAATTCTCCAACTTGATTAAATGCTTCATTTTTTATTAATTTACATACATTCTGACGCTCATCATGTTTAATTAATAAAGCACCTAAGAGTTCTAATTCAGGGTTAACTCTTCTAATTTTACTTAAATGATTAATTAAATCAGTAACACCATAGAGACCGTATTGTGAACCAGATTCGATTGGAACAATAACATGTGTCGAAGCGGCTAAAGCATTGCTGGTTAATAATTTTAAACTCGGAGGGCAATCAATAAGAATGTAGTCATATAATCCTTCTAGAATTTTCAATTTATTTGAAAGTTCCTCGGTTGGTCTTGGTGCATCATCTTTCAATTGATCTTCAGTTTTACCAAGAGTTAATGAGCCATATATTAAGGAAACATTTTTAAACTTTGTTTCTTCTTCTAATGCTTCCGATAATAGACTTATATCACCAATGAGTAATTCCGCTGATGTAGTTTCAACTTCGCTAGGGTGTCTTAATCCTATATGTAAACTTGCATTTGCTTGTGGATCCAGATCAATTACTAAGACCTTATTTCCTAATTCAGCAAGTTCTGAAGCAAGATGTACTACAGTAGTTGTTTTCCCGCAACCACCTTTATGATTAGCTACAGCAATAATTTTAGTTGACATATTTGTCTTAAGGAATTTACTTTGATTTCATTTAATATAAAGATATTTGTAGCAACTTGCTACAGTTCCTTTGTCATATTTTTATCTTTTGAATTCAAAAGATGTGGGAAAAACATTTCTTAACTTTTTTTAAAAATATAGCTAGCTAATTTTAATTAGTATTAATTAGTTAATTAGTTAATTATAATTAGAAAAATTTTACTTCTTTAAAAACAACTAGATAAGGTTTTTAAAGTGGAAAGCGTGTCACTAATAAGTGGAAGGCCTGTCATTGATAAGTGGAAGGCCTGTCACCGATAAGTGGAAAGTTTGTCACTAATGAGTGGAAGGTCTGTCACCGATAAGTGGAAGGTTTGTCACTATGGTGGAAGACTTGTCATTGTGATTTATTTTAATGTGGTTTTTTTAATTTAAAACAATACAAGTCAACTGCTTGTGGTGTTGATAAGTTTGTTTTTATTGAAATAAAGGTGGAAGACTTGTCATTAGTTGTTTTTTATTCTGTGGATAAACTATTTGTATAAAATTTAATTAATAATATGATGTTTGATAGTCAAGAATACCGGAATGGTGGAAGGCTTGTCACTTTAATAGTGGAATATGTGTTGGGTAATTCCACTTTAGTGGTGCTATAGGCTATTCCTACTTTCAAATTTATTGCTTTAGCGACACGGATGAATTATCAAAGGTGGAAGAGTCGTCACTTAAAAGTGTTTAATTTTATATTTATTCCACCATAAGGCTGAATAGTATCAAAATTGCACTTTAATAGTGACACTTCTTCCACTGTTAAGGTGTTTGATGGGCATAAACTGAGTTAATTTAATGTTAGTAAGAGAGAATAGTGAGCGGTTTGCATCTTCTTCCACTTTTGTGTATAACATGTAGAAAATATTTTAATCTTTCCACTCATGAGCAATCACAACGAACCAGAAGAATTAGAACATCTACCTTATTGTATTGGTAATATTCGACATAATGGAGTAGTCAGCACTAGTAACCGTCTGATTAGACCAATTGAATTATCATCTAATGAGTATAAAGCTCTTCTTTATGCAATGGCTGTTGCGAATTATGGTGAAAAGAATAATCAAGATCGTGAAATTACAGAGCAAACTTATATTTATTTGCATAAAGATGATTTAGGCGAACTATTAGGATTAGATAAAAAGAATTCCATTAATGTTGCTATTGATCGTATTTATAAAGAATTATCATCACGAGTAGCTCATTTTGTAATTGAAGAGTCCGTGGATGATAATAAGCGTAAAGTTAAAAAAGTACACTCAGTAGTACCAATTATTCGTGAACTCCGTTGGGAAGATGATGCTAAAAATGCTTTGCAGATACGTTTCACCAGTGAAGTACTTCCATATTTTACTCGTTTAGCAAATGGAAATTTTACGACCTATCAATTGAAAGATTTATTTGCTTTGGACTCTGTAACCAGTATGAGTTTGTATTCATACTTTATAAAAAATGAATTTAAGTATGCTAATCAAGATTCTTATGAGGTTGAACTTTCACTTGAGAATATCAAAGCATTAATTGATATTGGAGAGAAAAAATACGATCGTTGGGTTGATTTTAGACGATACGTTTTAGACAAAATTATTGAAGAAATTAATGAAAGGACTAGTCTTCAATTAGAATACGATACCATCAAGAAAGGTCGACCTATTGTCGGAGTTCGATTTAAAATTCTTAATAGGCATGCCACTGAAGTTGTTGTATCTAATACTAATGATAAGACTCAAATCTATTTAGATGTCAATTTTGATGATAATGCGCTTGTTAAAGAATTAGGTGCGAAGTTCGATATGACCGTAAGGTCTTGGTACATCTATGCAAACGACCCAAATTATAAACAGTTTAGTAAGTGGTTTAAGACAGAAGGGTGCTTAACTGAATCTCAAGCAAATGTGATAGTTAATGATATTATGTTCCAAATGGATTTTGCTGTAGCTGGCAGTTCAATGAGTGAATTTAAGAAAGAAATGAAATATAAATTAAAAAATAATTCAAATTTTGTAAAAGAAAATAGAAAACGATTGAATGAAATATTTGGAAAAGACGTTATATGACTGTGTAGCAACTTGCTACACTTTTTACTATAAGGTGTAAAATAAGCTTGATATCAGTTTACGTCATATTTTGATAGCTAATTAATAGACTTATGAACTAATTATTCATCCATTAAGGTAGAACATGAAAACTAATCATTACATTCCTAACCACACACTTACGAAGACAGATCAAGGTTATGTTGTTAATTTTATCGTTGAACAAAATAAACTGATACCTGTATTTGAGAATATGTCACTTGAACAGGCATGCCAGGCAATGCTTATACAGGAACAAATCTTATTACAACCTACAGATGACGAGCATCTTATTTTTTATAAGGCAGATGATCAACAAGAAACCATGTTATATAAATCCTTTGATGATGCTCTGATTGCCTTTAATACAATGATGCAGGTCTATATAAAAGGTTATCTCTCTCTTTCAAGTATTTTACTTTTTGCTAAGAATGTTGATAACCAATACTCTGCGCCTGAAATGAATGAGCTATTTGAAGAAGCGGCTAAGATGTATCCGCAAAATTTAAAAGAAATAATGGAATTGAAGCAGTTTTCTCTAGAGCATTTAAAAATACTAGAAGAAAATCAATGAGCAGAATATAACATTATAGGGTAGGGGTTTAATACACGCCTATCCCATTATGATTTTCCTTTGTACACGACAAAAAAAGATAACTCATTGAAATAATGGCATAATACTTGTTTTCTGACGACGAATATGATGACACATTTCAATGAGTTACATCTCATCTTAAACAAATATCTAAAGTGGAACAAGTCACATGTAAAATGTTTTACACTGATTATGCTTGCATTAATTGTAAAACAGACATGTAATCTTTCTTCTGCATCTAAAGCCTTACCCATCAAGTGCTTACCACAATCATTTTATCGACGTATACAACGCTTCTTTGCAGATCATTATTTCGATTATCGTCAAATTTCTCAGTTAATTTTCTATATATTTTCATTCGATAAAGTCCAATTAACTTTGGATAGAACCAACTGGAAATGGGGAAAACGAGATATCAATATCTTGATGTTAGCTATCGTCTATCGTGGAATAGCGATACCTGTTGTTTGGACATTGCTCAATAAACGTGGAAATTCAGATACAAAAGAGCGTATTGCTTTGATTCAACGCTTTATCTCCATTTTTGGTAAAGATCGTATTGTGAATGTGTTCGCAGAGTAAGCGTCCGCTAAACACACCTTATGAATTCGTCCTATAAGCCTTAATTTAGTCCTCACTTAAAAACAAGTGGGAACTTAAATTTATGACTACAAATAACCAGACATCCATCGCATCTCTTACGATAATACGAAGAACATATAGTGCTGAATTTAAACAGCAGATCGTTCAGGCGTGTAAAGCATCGGAGGTTTCAATTGCTTCGGTCGCTTTGCAACATGGATTGAATACACATCTTGTATCCAAATGGATTCGCTTAATTGATGCTAAGCCAGGGAATGATCGCTCACTACTACCGAATAAACCTGCATTTATTGCCTTATCTTGCTCTGCACCATTAGATCCTATTTCTACTGGCATGTTAACGGTTCAAATTACTTTACCCCACTCAAAAGCAGAAATTGGCTTGAAATGGCAAGTATCAGAAATATCTGCTTTAGCAGAATTACTCAAGGCACTTACAACATGATCCGTATCGATGAAATCTGGTTGTCTACCCAGCCCATGGACATGCGTGCAGGTATGGATACGGCCATGGCTCAGGTGGTGAGAGCCTTTGGCTACATTAAACCGCATTGTGCTTACCTGTTCTGTAATAAACGTGGCCATCGCATGAAAGTGCTGGTACATGATGGACTGGGGATCTGGCTGTGTGCTCGGCGGTTGGAACAGGGAAAATTTCACTGGGCTAAAGTTCATCAGGGTGAAACCCTGGCACTCAGTCCAGAACAGTTACAGGCACTGATCCAGGGTTTGCCTTGGCAGCGCATTGGACGACAGCAATTGGTCACAATGCTCTAAACTAGCTTGGTCCATTCTGCTATTCTCCAAACGTTCTATTTCATTCTTCTCATGACCTCAGGCATACTGCGGTCATGAATACACTGCCTGATTTAAGCCAACTGACCCATGAACAACTGCTGGAATTTACTAGACAGTTGGCAATGCAACATCAGTCTCTGGCACAATCAAACCAGCAATTAGATGCCAAAGTTCAGCATCTTGAAGTATCCAATCTGCAATTAGATGCCAAAGTTCAGCATCTTTCCATTCTCAATCAAAAATACGAGCATGAACTTGCGCTGTTTAAAAAGCACAAATTCGACAGTAAAAACGAACATCTCACCGCAAAACAAATCCATCTCTGGGATGAAGCGGTCGAAGAAGATATTGCCGCTGTTGATCTGGAACTGGAACGGCTGAATGCAGATAAAACTGATGCAGCGACACACAAAGCCACAGTCAACAAACCTAAACGTCGACTGCTGCCCGATCATCTACACACCATCCGTATCGAGCATGAACCAACATCAACCCAATGTGCTTGTGGCTGCACCTTGCGTCGTATCGGCGAAGATATCAGTGAAAAACTGCATTTCAGACCGGCACAGTTCTATAAGGAACAGCATGTACGTGGCAAATGGGTCTGTGATCAGTGTGACACCCTGACTCAGCAAGCGATGCCCGCCTATGTTATTGATAAAGGCATTGCTTCACCTGAACTGCTCAGCCATGTGCTGGTATCGAAGTATGCCGATCATTTGCCGCTGTACCGTCAGCGCCTGATCTATCAGCGGGCGGGCATTGATCTGTCCAGATCCACGTTATCTGACTGGATAGGTCGCTGCGGTGTAGAACTGGAACCTCTGGCCAATGCTTTAAAAGAGGTGGTGCTGCAACAGCGGGTGATCCATGCCGATGAAACGCCGGTCACCATCATGCGGATGAGTGATGATGAGAAAAAACCGAAGAAAGGTTATGTCTGGGCCTATGCAACAACCCAATATAATCCAATTCAAGCCGTGATTTATGACTTTCAGGATAGTCGTTCAGGCCAGCATGCTGAAGTGTTCCTGAAAGACTGGCAGGGCCATCTAGTCTGTGATGATTACAGTGGTTATAAAGCACGCTTTAAATCAGGCCAAGTCATTGAGGTGGGCTGCATGGCGCATGCTCGTCGTAAATTCCATGAACTGCATGTGACCAAGAAAAGTCAGGTCGCTGAACAGGCCTTAGTGCTGATTCAGAAACTGTATGCCATAGAAGCAGAACTCAGGAGAAAGACCGATGGTACAGCAGAACAGCGCCGCGAATACCGACAACAGCATAGTCAACCGGTGATGCAACAACTGTATGAATGGCTCAACCAGCATCAACTGACGGTGCCATCGAGTTCTCCAACCGCCAAGGCCATCAATTACACTCTGAAGCGTTGGCCAGCTTTAAGCCGCTATCTGGATGATGGCAATCTACCGATTTGCAATAATTGGGTGGAAAACCAGGTGCGGCCTTGGGCGTTGGGACGTAAGAACTGGTTATTTGCAGGTTCGCTGCGTAGTGGTCAGCGAGCGGCAAACATCATGACTTTAATCCAGTCAGCAAAGCTGAATGGGTTGGATCCGTATGCCTATTTAAGTGATGTGCTGAAAAGATTGCCGACCCATAAAGTGACCCAAATAGAAGAATTGCTACCACACCGCTGGAAATCCAACTCAAATTAAAAAATAGACATGGGGTTCAGCGGACGCTTACTTCGCAGACAGAGAATTTATCGGTGAGAAATGGTTTACATGGTTAATTGAAAATGACATTAACTTCTGTATACGTGTTAAATAAACTTTATTGTGACCAATCACTTAGCCAAGAATCATAAAATTAGTGATTTATTTCGTCATCTTCAAGTTGGTCAAACTGAATGTCGTAAACGACGTATTTGGGTTGGTCGAGTGAAACTGTATATTAGTGAGCTACGATTAGAAGATGGAGAACTTTTACTTGTTGTTTCTCCTATGTTTAATGCTTCTGCTATTCGTGATTATGCATTACGCTGGGAAATCGAAACCTTATTTAGTTGTCTCAAAGGACGTGGATTCAATCTTGAAAATACTCGTTTAACAGACCCTAGACGAGTCAAGAAATTGATAGCAGTGCTAGCTATCGGTTTCTGTTGGTGCTATTTAACAGGTGAATGGCAACATGATCGAAAAAAAGCGATAAAAATAAAGAAGCATGGACGACTTTCAGTAAGTTTATTTCGCTACGGTTTGGACTATGTTCAAATGGCTATTCTACGTTTGATTGGTTTTGGAAAAAAAGAAGAATTTAAGAAAGTGCTCGCAATTTTAAGAAAGAATAAGCCTGATAGGACAAGGGCCCTGTGAAATTTGTCGTGTACAGAGATGATTTTCAAATAATAACCGTAGATGAAAGTAAAGACCGCTAGCTTAAATAGATCTCTATGAATCGAACGTATAAGCATAGCCTAACGGAACAATTTAAGACCTAATAAAATCAGACTTAAAACCGTATCTATAGACTTAATTTTATATTTCGGTACAATATATATCTATAACTCCAATATCTAACGGTACAAAATGCCTAATCAGGTTGGCTACATCCGAGTCAGTTCATCGGAACAAAATACGGAACGTCAATTGGATGGAATCCACCTCGATAAGACCTTCATAGAGAAGGCAAGTGGGGGTAGCCGTGAACGTCCTCAATTGCTCGCTATGCTCGAATATCTGCGTGATGGTGATACGGTGCATGTTCACAGTATTGACCGCCTGGCACGTAATACGAATGATCTGAACGACATTGTGAACAGCCTGAATGATCGTGGCATAACCATCATTTTTCATAAAGAAAATCTGACCTTTAGCCATGATGTTGCACAGTCGGCAATAAATAAGCTCATGTTCCAAATGCTTGCTGCATTTGCAGAATTTGAACGCTCCATGATCCGTGAACGGCAAAAGGAAGGTATTGCTAAAGCCAAAGCGAAAGGCTTATATAAGGGCAGAAAGCGTAAAGTTGATTATGCAGAAATACAAAAAGCCATGCAGGAAGATGGCTCGACTTTTAGAAGTGTGGCAAAACAGTTTGGAGTAGGGATTGCTACAGTTCAAAGGGCAGTAGGGCAAAAGCCTTAATGATGACCAGTCATCAAGGATCGGAGAATATTTTATGCAGCTGTGAGTTCCGTAATTTTCTTTTTCAACACTGATACTTGTACGGCTGAAGATCGAAAGCTATTTCTGCATCTGCATTGAAGGCTGTTAATACCCCGGCTTTTGGAGCCGTTTTTTAGACCCTATGATTAACCACGATTATTTAACTGATATGAATAAAGTCGTGAAAAATTGCTTAAATAATAAGCGTGGAACGTGAAAAATCATAAAAAAAGCCCAAACAGTGATGTTTGGGCTATAAACTTTGAAATAAGTATTTGAATTTCAAAATAAATTATAACACTGTTATTCACCAATTAAAATGTCTATGCGAAAAACCATTTAAAATGTCCTGTTTTTAACCACAAGAGTCAAGCACAGGATTTAAATTTCTTTGTTCAATAACAGCTTTCTGAGCTTTACGGCTCGGCATACTTTTCTTGGCACGGGAACGTTTATTCTGTTTCTCCAATTCTTCATGTTGTTGCTGGATATGCGCCAGGACTGAACCTAACCGTTTATTCTCAACAATCTCATTTTGCTGCAGCCCAGCCAATTTATTGAAGATGCTGTAGTTGAGCTTTCGTCCTTCATGCATGAGGGCCACAGTGCCATCCGGATACTCCAGAAATGAAATGTATTGCCCAGCAAGCTTATGATTCAGCTCTGTCGGTTCAAGCAGATAAATACATTTGTCATAGGTAATCGTCAGGTTCTTGGTGACCTTACGCGGTTCCTGCCAGGTAAAAATATCATCCAGTTCAAGATGAGATTCGGTTAATGGCCGATGCAGGTTCTTTGAGTTTCGCGCACATTTGGCGAACTTCTGATTGAACTGCTCAATAAAGCAGGGCAACCAGGCATTTGCTTCTGCAATCGAACAGATGCCTTCCAGGCGCATCTCCTTGATCAAACGGTCCTGAAGGGTTCTATTCGCTCGCTCTACGCGACCTTTGGCCTGGGGTGAATTGGCGAAGATAATATCAATGTTTAACTCATTCAGAATCCGGCCAAATTGCGTGATCTTGCTGTCTTGGCTGGATTTCTGATTCACTCTAAATACCGAGTGTTTATCGCTATAAAAGGCCAAGGGCTTGCCGTATTGCTCAATGTAGGCTCGGGTTGAAAGCATATAGTCAAAGGTCGTTTCAGCTTCACAAAAGCGCAGATGCAACAGCTTGCCGGTAGCATCATCGATATAAACCAGCAAACAGCATTTGGTGGCTCTTCCTTCAAACCAGTCATGATATGAGCCATCAATCTGGATCAGTTCACCGAAGCAATCACGGTTATAGCGTGGCTGGTATGGGCGTTTTAGACGTTTGGATCGCGGAATCCAAAGGTCATTTGCAGTCATCCAGCGCCGAACCGTTTCTACCGGGATATTCAGGTCAAACATGCTGCTGAGCTTCTCATGCGCCAAGGTAGGTCCAAAGCCCAGCAGATGTTCAGAAATAATGGAAAGACATTGCGATTTTAATAAATCGTCATGGCGATGATGGCCCGGTTGACCACGACTGGCATGCGTCATGCCTGAAACACCATCTTGATTGAGCTTCTGCAATAACCGGGTAATTTGACGGGTGGAAAGATTCAGGATTTCAGCAGCACGGACTTGGGTAATACGATGATCTCGAACGTCTTGCAGAACTGCAAGACGTTGAATTTCTTTGTCAGACATAGTGATCAGCATCTATATTTTATATCCAGTCCATGGTGATAAAAACCATCATAAACCAGACATTTTTATTGGTGAGAATATAGACACTTTAAATGGGTTCTAACAAACACATTTCGTATAAGGTGTATTATGTTAATTTTAGAAATGCTTAATAGCCAAGAGTCTTTAAATATTTAGATAATCTTTTGAGAGATTCATCTAAATGTTTTTGATCTTTTAACATTCCACCTTTTAAAACATCAATAAGATCAGAGTTTTTTGTTAGATCAATTTTAAAATCATCACATATAGGCAAAGTATCATTTTTAGCATAACTCATAGAAGCACATAAAAGGCTAGCTAAATCAAATACTCTATGAATTGGTAGCTCCTCTGACTGTCTAGACCATTTTTCACCTGTATATCGCCAGACCTTGGCTGATAAATCCATATTTGTTTTTGAGGGCTTTGTTGCATAAATATGTAAGCATCTGATTTAAATAAATTTAATTTTGGATCAAAAAATAATCAAAACTTTTAAAATCATATAGTTATGAAATCTTTGTGCAACAAAGCCGTTTTTGAGTAATAAAGTTAAATACTAAGTAATAAACAATAATACTTAGTAACAAAGTTTCATACCAAGTTTCAAAAAAAAGAAAATATATTCATTATTTTCAGCATATTGGAATTTTGGTATGAAACTTTTTTTATTTTAATAGAATTATACTTAGATTAGCCTTGTCTATAGTATGATATTTTAACAAATATCATTCAAATTTAATATCAATAAAAAGAAATACTTACACACAATATAGGATGACACTTTATTACTTTCATATACTATTATCGTGGATGATGCTAAAGAGTATATTGATGAATTAATTGGTGATGTAAATGCCGATGAACCAGGAATTGGCGGTACAGTTAAAGCTGGTGATTTTGAGGGTGCGAAGGATCAAACTGATGATGCCCATTTATATCTAGACCGTTTCTCCGCTTTTATGCAGATGCTTTATAAACTTGAGGAAAAGTATGGAATACAATATTCATTGACTTCAAAAATTTTGCCTACAGTACAGGGGTTTACTAAACATCTAAAGTCCGATAATAATCCACGCTGTATTGCTGAAGTACATTTTCTGCATCAAGGTCAGCATTTCATTTTACTCGAAGTTGATACATCCGATAATGCAAATCGTCTGTCAACACAATTGTTAACAATAAAAGATATGAATTGTTGGGAAAAAAATTATGAAAAAATTCGCAAATATATAGTTCAAAATACTCTTAACTGGCCAATTAGTTTCATTAAAGAAATAGCAAGTCGTCAGGCTAGATTCAATCACCCACGTATTGATGAAGGACAACAAGTTGCTATTGATGACTTAGAAGGATGGGCAAAACGGATTTACGTAGGGTTAAATAAATAGATAAGCTTTGTTGCACAAAACTATTCCTAGTATCTTCTTCAGCAACATAATTTTCAAATGAAGAAACGAGAGTGTAAATAATTCTGTGTAAATACCGTTTTAAAAATACTTGGTTACACGCTCTTCAAACATGATACTAAAGCGATGCCATTAAACTTTCTCAGTCTTTTTTGACATAAGACCAGAATGATTCAATACCGTTGATGTGTGAGTTGCCTCCAGCAAATTCATTGTTACCATGAAAGACTATACCAAGCAAACAAAGGAAGCCACCTCAAATGGCGTACACTTTACTTTTAACTTTGGTTGATGTGTGCTGAAAAAACAGGAGGATTACCGCATTGAAATGGAAGTAACGACAATAGCCATTGCGGGAGAATCGGTTCGAATTCTATTGTGGCATTAATGTTGCTCGGGTAGTGATATTTTAGTTCATCTATGAACTTAGTTGCATCATATGGGGGCGTTATAAAAACAGAATTAAAATAAATTTTAAGTACCGCAGATTCAAATCCCAAGTGCAACACATTTGTAGTTAGTTGAAAAAGTTAGGTGTATTCATAGAATCATTAGACTTTTTCAACTCGCAATTGGAAAGCACACAATGAAGAAATACACCCAACTTTCTCAAGATGAAAGATACGAAATTTATGCTACTTTGAAAAGTAAAAGTTCAATCGCTACCCTTGCTCGGGAATTAGGACGTTCACGATCAACCATCTACCGTGAATTAAAAAGAAATACTGGGCAACGTGGATATAGAGCTCAACAGGCAGCTAAATTTGCAAGTCAAAGACGGTACCGTCCTTCATCATCAATGACAGCATTTGCCTTCGCTTATATTGATTATTTGATTGGTTTGGACTGGTCACCCGAACAAATTTCAGGTGCTTTAACACAACGCGGTTGGCTGGATGTACCTTCACATGAGTGGATTTACCAGTACATTTATCAAGATAAATCAAAAGGCGGTAAACTTCATCTACATTTAAGGCATCAGAAGAAATATCGAAAACGCGGTTACAAAAACACGGATCGTAGGGGTCAAATCATTGATAAAACAAGTATTCACTGCCGACACCAGGTCATTGATCAACGACAACGTTTAGGAGATTTCGAAGGTGACACGGTGATTGGTAAACATCATAAAGGTGCTTTATTGACTCTCGTTGATCGAAAGAGCCTGTATGTACATATTGTTCATTTAGGGCCAACAAGAGCATCCTCTCAAACGATTACTTGTGCATTAGATCGTTTACAAATGAGCCATGCTTATAGTGTGACATTTGATAATGGCAAAGAATTTTCCGAACACAAAAGAATTACTGATGCTGGCATAGAGACGTATTTTGCTGATCCTTACAAGTCTATTCAGCGAGCTAGAAATGAAAATACGAATGGTTTAATCCGTCAATATCTGCCAAAATCATCATCGTTTGATGGCGTGTCAAACGAACAAATAGAGCAGATAGAATTTGCACTCAACCATCGTCCTAGAAAAACACTAGGTTGGTATACACCGAGTGAAGTTATGGCTGGTTTTTATACTGTTGCACTTGCCGCTTGAATCCGCCTACACATAAAGCATGAGTATTATCAAAATTAGAGAAAAACCAATAAATATCATTTTCGGCGATTATTTGCTCAAAAAATCAAAGTTCTTCATAATTTCTACATATTTTATAAAATTGGTATAGATATTGTATTAATCTAGGCGGTTTTAATCCAACCTAGAGGCAATGATGATGGCACAGCCACAAGTGAACCTACAAAAATCAATTTTAAATACTCCCTTGACTCGACGCTCTATTTTGATTGGGGGAATGACCTTGCCTGCGGTATCCATGCTTACGGGCTGTGGTGGCGGCGGAGGTGGTGGTGAGGTTGAGTCGGATGTGGTGATACCGATTGCACCGTTTGACCCAGATACAACACCGCAAATTCCAGATCAAGGCGAAAAGACTGAGCCCGAACAAGGTACTGAGCCGATCATTAGTCCAGATGCGGTGAAAATGAATGTGGGGATCTATAACTTTGAATATAATTCTTTTGAGCAATTACGTGCACGTCGCAAAGTAAGTAAAGGTACAGCAGGTTCAGTTTTGGTGACCAATAAAGATGGTACTGAAACGGCTTGGGAAAGTATCGTAGATTATGTCAAGCGCTCGGTCGATCATCGTTTTGTATTGTTGTACCGAGGGATGTTGACTGCTTTTGCTGAGCGCCCACCACAAGACTATGATGTCACCTTTTTTACTGCTCCAGAATTTTATTGGAATGTGCCTTGGACTGATTTTTTGAATACGGATGAAGTCTTGGTAGTTGCAGATTTATTTTTAGAACTCGTCACACAGAAAGTCCGTAGTTTGATTGCTAAGTTTCCTGAATGTGATTATGGAAAACTGGTACTTCTCCCAGGAACTATCGCAGTGTTAAAGCCATCAGTAAATATTTTTAACAAAGATGGTAGTGATGCCAGCACCGATAAAAATCCAATATTAGAAGCAACGAACCATTTGGTATGTGTGCATAATCTGTCTTTAAATGATGAGCATCAGCGCCCTGCATATATGGTTTGGCCAAAACGCACTGTGTCTTGGATTGACTTCATTGGTGATAGAAGATGTGATCGAGGGGATGAACTTGGTAATAATGCCAGTAATCCTGATCTGGAGAACTATGCACATGTTTGTACTTTAAATGGAAAGGAAAAGCTGGTGGTAAAAATCCAGCGAGTTTCGTCTGATAAAGTTCAAGCCTTTGATGATTATGGTCGTCAATTATTGGACACCACATTTAATAATGAACTAATTGAAGGCTTGCCATTTGGGATAAATATTTGTTTGGACTACGCAGTTGCCAGTACGACTACAGATAAGTATCGCATGGCACAGCTAAAAAATACCGAGTTTAAATTGGATTTTGTAATCGCTGCTGGTATTAGTCTAGTTGCAAAAAACTATCAAGATGCTTCAACGGTACAGTACGCCATTCATAATGATGGTATTAAAGGTAGTAATCAAAACCCAAAACAAGTCAAATATGAGTATTTTAGTAATGTTTCGCAAATTTTTTATGATAAGCGAATAGGGGCACCATACCTTCTGTCATTACCTGCACTTGGAACGACCGCTGATGGCTCAAGACAATCTACAACGATGATTTCAGTTGATAACAGCACAGATTTTACTTATCCAGAACGTTATTCAGGGATGCCATCAATTACTGATGAGATTAATTCAGCCAATGTTCGGGTTTGGAGTTTGCCTGTTGATGTGACTGACACCTTGAAGACGCAAGAAACAGTCACTGCAATGAAGTCTGAAAACTGTGAAGCGGCTGTTGCATAAATTTGCTTGATTCGTTTTGGGAATTTATAAGATGCGTGGTTGAGCTCAGTTTTTGATCTCAACCACAGTGGGGTAACACCGTTTCAGTTATTGTTCTGGTGGTTATTCTAGTCGCTGTGGTGAAAGTATATTTTGTAAATTATCTAAATAGTTTTGACGAAGTGAAAGTTTGCACTGCGATCGTGTGATTGAGCTGGATTTAGTCAATTTTGATGTATTCATTAAATCATTGCACATCATTCTTTCATAATTTTCATATTTAGATTGAATGCTTTTTTTATTTATGTGAGGTTTTTTATTATCTAATATTTTATTTATTTTATTTATTTTATTATTAATATCTTCCAATTCTTTTTGCGTACAATCTACTGCAAGGTTGAATCCTTGTTTGTGGTCTGATATGCACCTTTCATATGCTTTTGAATATCCTTCTGATTGATTGTTTTTCGGAGGGTTTTGGCTGTCTATAATACTGCTTTTAGTAGTCGTGTACTTTGTGTTGTGTGATATGCCACTATCGCTTGCCTTTGCACAACTTAATGATAATAAAGCAAATAATAAGGTGGTAAGTATTGTATTGTTCATGCGTTGATCCTCGATTGTATACAGCTAAAGCTGTAGTTAAGCTCAATAAGCATCAGTTACTATATGTTTTAGATAAAGACTTGTAAAATAAAAGTGTGAATTAATTTTCCTGATAATGGTTGATTAAAATTTGACGACACAATAATTTATTTTTAATTTTTTATTTATTTTTAATTTTTTATTTATTTTTAAGTTTTTTGGTGTAGTATTTATTTTAAGTTATTTTTTTGTTTAGGTGAGGGTTGTGAAATGGCAGGTCTATCAATTTGGCATATTTTATTGTTCTTGATTATTGTTGTTTTGCTTTTTGGTACATCGAAGCTCAAAGGGCTGGGTCGTGACCTAGGTGGTGCGGTTAAGGATTTTAAAGATTCAGTAAAAAATGAAGATCAAGATCAAAAACTACTTGCCGAAGATACTTCGGTGATTGATGTGTCTAGTCATACCGTTCGAGATGCGTCACATACGCAAAAGTAATTTTCATCATTTGGCATAAAGGTGGTTTAACCAATGTTAGATATGGGATTTAGTGAAATCTTACTGTTTGGTATTGTCGCTATTGTGGTGCTTGGTCCTGACAAGTTACCACAAGCAATGCGTACAGTAGGGCGATGGTATGGAAAAGCTCGACGCTTAATGCATAGCGTGCAGCACGATATTGAGAAGGAGCTCAATCTGCTCGAGATGAAAGAACAAGTTCAGCGTGAACTTGATCAAATCCGTGCAGTAGAACGAGATATGCAACAGCAGTTGGTTGAAATGAGAAAGAGTGCTGAAGATATTGCGAGTACAAAAGCGCAACAAGGGCAAAGTAATCCAGCTGCTCAACAACCTGCACAAAGTATAGGAGAGTAGATGATGGCTTCTTCACAAACTCAACAAAGTGATCAGCCGTTGCAGTCTATGCCATTGATGTCGCATGTGATTGAACTGCGTAAATACTTGATGCGGATATTGATTGCGGTTTTTGCCGCATTCTTTAGCATGATTCCATTTGCCAATGACTTGTATGAAGTGCTTTCAAAGCCTTTGCGTTTACAGCTTCCTGCAGATGCGACCATGATTGCCACGGATATTACCACGACATTTATGGCACCATTTAAGCTCAGCTTTTTTATCGCAGTAATCGTGGTGATGCCATACATTCTGTACCAGATTTGGCTTTTCATCACGCCAGCTTTGTATAAGCAAGAAAAACGTATTGCAGTACCATTGCTCGTATCAAGTATTGTATTATTTTATGTTGGTATCTCGTTTGCGTACTTTATAACTTTACCTGCAGTGTTGGCATTTTTCTTACATGCAGCACCCGAGGCAGTTGCACCAATGACTGATATTAATAGCTATCTGAGTTTTTGCTTGAAATTATTTTTGGTCTTTGGGGTAACTTTTGAAGTGCCTGTAGCGACATTATTATTGATTTTGGTGAACTTAGTTTCCGTGGAAACACTGACTCGAAATCGACGTTATGTGATTGTTGGCTGTTTCTTTGTTTCGATGTTTATTACGCCACCAGACGCTCTTAGTATGGTAATGTTGGCGATTCCGATGTGGCTACTTTTTGAGATTGGGTTGATGTTTGGGCGTTTTATCGAAAAGTCCAAAACGCCACAAACTGCTTAATTGTAAGTCAAAGTATGAGTGGTAGAACTAGTAAGCTAGTTGTGCCATTCATGGCTGAATTTCTATTGTTTAGGCTCTGTATAAAGTTTTGCATGATGATTTTAAAGTACAGGAAGTACTTGGCAAAACAAAAATTCTAAAACTAAGCCAATCAGAAAAATAATAGGTTCTGCGACTAAATGTGTCGTTCAAAAAACTATTTTAATCTGGTAATAAGTCTTTGGGGCTAATTTGTAAAACCTGTGCGATTTGATACAGCTTATCTACTGTCAGATTGACTTCTCCACGTTCGATACGCCCTAAATAGCTACGATCGGCACTGTTGCAAATAGGCTGACATGATAAGCTAAATATCTTATTTATTTCGAGATACAGCAGATGAATCCCTTCCATGGTCGGCACTTTCAAGGTGAAATCATTCTTTGGGCTGTTCGTTGGTAAGTAAATATGGCATCAGCTATCGTGAACTTCAAGAAATACTCGCTGAACTAGGTGTGAATGTTGACCACACCACAATTTATCGTTGGGTTCAGCGTTATGCTCCAGAAATGGAAAAACGCTTACGCTGGTATTGGCGTAATCCTACAGATTTACATTCATGGCATATGGATGAGACTTATATCAAAGTGAAGGGGCGATGGACTTACCTGTATCGTGCAGTTGATCAACGTGGTCATACGATTGACTTTTACCTTTCCGCTAGACGGAACAGTAAATCAGCCTATTGTTTTTTAGGAAAGATCTTCAATACGGTGAAAAAATGGCAAATTCCACGGGTCATCAATACAGATAAAGCAGCGACCTATGGCCATGCTTTATCACGGTTAAAGCGAGAAGGAAAATGTCCAGTAGATATTGAGCACAGGCAGATTAAGTATAAAAATAATGTCATTGAATGTGATCATGGTAAGTTAAAGCGGATCATCAGGGCCACATTAGGATTCAAATCTATGAAGACGGCTTATGCCACAATTAAAGGTATTGAAGTCATGCGTGCACTACGTAAAGGACAAGCATCGTCATTTTATTATGGTCAGCCTCAGGGTGAAGTGTGTCTAATCAACAGGGTTTTCGGTCTCTAAGCACTTTTTAAAGGGAACATCATCGACTCAAATCTCTATTTGCAACAGTGCCATGGGTTCTAACATTTTGTGTGTTCGCATAAGGTGTATTATGTTAATTTTAGGGAAATTAATCAGTTGATGAAAAATGAAAATAGGAATTTTTTGGTTTTTGCAAAAGCAAGTTATCGGCATAGCTCATCCATTCAATTTAAATGATGCAGATTCAATAGGCTTAATTGATAGTCCATATACACATGTCGATTATTGGAAAAATATGCAAAGTGTATACCCAGAACTACGTCATTATGAATATGAACAGATTCCAAGGGGTAGGGTAATTTTCGACGCAAATAAAGAAAAAGCAATCGTGTATATGGACAAAAAATTATTTAACACAGTAACAGCCACTAAAATTTATGATTTCTTTGATATAGATTCAGAATATGCTATTCCAAGAAAAGATCCTCACTATCGTACTTAATTGTTTAATTTAGGCTAAAATGAAATTCTCTTTTAATAGGGGTATGAAGATGAGAAAGCGTTTAAAAGACTATAGCCTTGATCAAATTTCAAATCGTGAAAAGGTTTCGGGTCAAGTATTACCAATCCAATTTAGCAATGACGAAGCGACTAAACGTGTTGTGATGCATAGTGCAAAACGAGTCATTAATCAGCATAAAGCTGAAATCCAAGAGCTTGCTTATAAATGAGTTTGATTAGCTCAACATTCGTCATTGCTGTGCATGATGAGATCCTATTACAAACTGGCGTAGGGCGAATAGGCTGTCATATTGAAAAGTTAGAAAGCGGGTGGTGTATCAAAAAGTATGCTAAAAAAAAGCAGGTTGAATTTTGATAAAATAGAGAAATGCAAATAACTCTAGAAATCAAATGTCCAACCTGCCTCAGTGACAATATAAAGAAAAATGGCATCAAAGTAGATGGGAAACAGAACTACCAATGCAAAGACTGCAAACGTCAGTTTATTGGTGACCATGCTCTGAGCTATCTAGGATGTAATTCTGGCATTACTCGTAAAATATTACAGTTAATGGTCAGAGGCAGCGGTATACGAGATATCGCTGAAGTTGAGCGCATTAGTATCGGTAAAGTCTTACGGACTTTAACTGAATCGGCCTATCAAATTCAGCCTAAACAAAGTCATTATGAATCTCTCGAAGTAGATGAATTCTGGACTTTTGTTGGAAATAAAAATAATAAACAATGGCTTATTTACGCTTACCATCGAGAAACAGGTGAGATTGTTGCTTATGTTTGGGGTAAGAGAGATTTAGCTACAGTCCAAAGGTTGAAGACAAAGCTTAAACAATTAGGTATTCACTACACCCGAATTGCAAGTGATCATTGGGACAGTTTCATCACTGCTTTTAAAAACTGCAAGCAAAGTATTGGTAAGTTTTTTACTGTAGGAATTGAAGGTAATAATTGCAAAATAAGGCATCGAATAAGGCGTGGTTTTAGAAGAAGTTGTAATTTCTCCAAAAAGCTTGAAAACCATTTTAAAGCCTTCGACTTAACCTTCTTTTACATCAATAATGGCTTCATTTAATGTCAGCATACTTTTTAAAACACCACCAGAAAGCGTATTAAGCCGTATAGATCAGCAGATGTATTACAGCAATGTAAGCGACATTTTTGAGATCGCAGCATGGTTTGGTATAGCTATCTCAAAAGGTCATGCTTTTGTTGATGGTAATAAAAGAACTGGTTTAGCTGTAATGCTGACTTATCTCGAAATTCAAGGTGTTACCATTCAGGAACAAACAGGTTTAGATGATTTGATGGTCGATATTGTTGAATCAGAAGAAGAACATGAATTATTAGCCAAAATTGTGGCTGAATTCTTATACGAGCTTTCGATAATTTAAACTAAGAAATCAGAATCTGAATATTTGGATCATCGATATTCGATAAAAGATTCTTATAAATTAAATAATTTTCATCCTCTCGGCAGATAAAAAATACTTCTGCAACATGATCATATTGAGGCAACATAGAGAGTATAGTGCCAATCGCAATTTCAGCAGCCTTTTGAGGTGGAAAACCATAAACACCTGTACTAATACATGGAAAAGAAACAGTGAGTGCATGAATTTCATTAGCTTTGAATAGTGCATTACTATAAGCATCACAAAGCAATTGTGGCTCATTGTGTTCGCCATCTAACCATCGTGGTCCAACCGCATGAATAAGGTATTTAGCAGGCAGATTACCTGCTGTTGTTACTTCTGCTTGACCTGTAGGGCATCCACCTTTTTCTTGATTTAGACGAACACATTCTTCTTTCATCAATGGTCCAGCTTTTTTATGAATCACATAATCAAGTCCACCACCACCAAGCAAAGATTTATTTGCTGAGTTAACGATGGCATGTACAGCAAAAGCTGTTATATCTGCTTGGATGAGATGGACTTTTTTCATAAATTTTATGCAATACCGCGATCTTTTTTAAATTGAGAAATAATAGGATTTAATTCAGATCCACAGAATTCAATATACTCATTTGTAATTCCACGACCACTAGAAGGATGTGGCAACCCAACTACAGTGCAGTTTTCAAATTTATTGATATAAGCCAATGAGCCATGATAATCAGGCATTCTTAATGTTTGCAATTTTTCAATTTCATTGCCCATAATTGGAGTGAATTTATCCCTTACTTTATAAAATTTTAGTACCTTAGTTAAAAGCTCACTTCCCATAAACAGAATTACTTTAGGTCTAAGTTCTTCTATATGTGCTATGAAATTATCAACATTTTCATCTTGTTTGTAGAAAGGAATTGCAGAACGAGATTTTTTTGATTCTACAGCCCAATTAGTTTGTACAATCATTTTGTCGAAAGCATCGCCTAAGCCTTCCTCATTTAGAGGATGCCCCCACATAGAAAACCAAGTTCTAATTCTTTTATCGTATTTAATCCATGTCTTAGCAACATCACCATATCGCAATGATTTATTAGAAAAGGTACATTCTTTAGTCATATCTATTATAACTTCTTGCCCCTTACTTTGTGATTCTTCACCCCATTCATAACCACAAATCATTAATCCGTTTTTATCATTAAAGCCTGCGAAAATTGAATTTGCTAAATTTAGACTTTTTTCCATTTTATCTTCTCTGATACTTTTAAGATTCAAATTATCACATATATTTCATATATATCAATCATTTATATTTATTGGATTAGTGATGTAATTGCATCAACGGTTTTAACGAGGCTCTAGGTATCGCAATATTTATAACAAAAAATATATTTCATATAAATCATTTATATGGAGAGTTTTTTATAGATATAAAAATACACTTAACATAAAATCTCTTATTCGAATTCTAGCCCTGCATAGGGCTAGATATAGCGATTAGACCCAATTCTCTAGCTTCAGACCATCAATCCGTTCAAATTCTTTTATATTGTTCGTTACTAATACAACATCCAATGCCAAAGCATGAGCAGCGATCAGCATATCTAAGCTGCCAATCGGTTTACCTGTGGATTGAAGATCTTGGCGTAATTTGGCGTAATGCCAAATTGCTTGTTCATCGTAAGGAAGAATCTCTAAAGGTGACAAAAACTTGTTTAACGCGTGTTTATTGCGTTCAGATCCAGACTTCTCTACACCGAAAGCCAGCTCAGATGCCGTGATACTCGAAATCGCAAGCTGGCCGAGTTGATATTGCTTAAAGCGCTCAAAAACGTGTTGAGGCTTATTGTTGATGACATAGATACAAATATTTGTGTCTAAGAGGTAAATCATCTGAACTCCTCACGGAACTGTTCGCCTTGATCAGCTCGCTCCAATTGGAATCCAACCTCAAACTCATTGATAGCTTCTAACATGACATCCCAAGGATTGTCGATGGGCATGAGTAATACACCACGCCCGAAGCTTTTGATGGCCACTTCCGTGCCATTAAAGCGAAAGGCTTTAGGCAAGCGAACAGCCTGACTGCGACCAGTTTGAAATACTTTCGCAATTTCCATAATTACCTCCCGAAACCAAAATGTATATCATTGATACATACCATAGCATTAAATCTTGTAGAGTCAAAGTGAAATTAAAATCATAAGGCAATAAAAAACCCCGACATCCTGTCGGGATTTTTTATTCTCTATTTGTTAGATTAAGCTTGTAAGTGTATATACAATGAGAATTAAAGTTTTTATTGGTCCTATGGTAATCCCCCCTAAAAATAATAGGATCTAAAAGTAGAATTTTCTCTTAAGATACGAGCAGGAGATTCTGCATGAAAACATCTAAATTTACTGACAGTCAGATCATGTCCATCTTGAAACAGGCAGAATCTGGCACACCTGTAGCGACCCTTTGCCGTGAACACGGCATGAGTAATGCTACCTTTTATAAATGGCGTGCCAAATATGGTGGTATGGATACATCATTAATGGCTCGACTGAAAGAGCTAGAAGCCGAAAATACCAGACTTAAAAAGATGTATGCGGAAGAGCGATTAAAGGCCGAAATCATCCAGGAAGCGATGGCAAAAAAGTGGTAAAGCCATCTTGCCGGCGTAAGATGGCACAACAGGCAGTTGCCCAGCATGCCATTAGTATTCGTTTGGCTTGTAAAGCATTTGGCATTAGTGAAACCTGCTACCGCTATCAAGCCAAACTCAGCGATGACAATGCACTCATTGCTGAACAGCTCATTGAACTCACTGAGGAAAATTCCGATTGGGGCTTTGGTTTGTGCTTCTCGTATTTACGGCATGTTGAGAGTTGCTGCTGGAATCACAAGCGGGTTTACCGCATTTACTGTGAGTTGGCACTGAATCTGCGTATTAAACCGAGAAGAAGACTAAAACGGCATGCGCCTGAACCATTGAAAGAACCAATCCGAGAAAATCAGGTTTGGTCATTAGATTTTATGCATGATCAGCTTTCCGATGGTCGCAAGTTTCGATTATTGAATGTGATTGATGATCACCGCCGCGAAGGCCTAGCCATTGAAGCAGGGTTCTCATTGCCCACAATCAGGGTTATTCGTACGTTGAATCAATTGCTGGAGTGGAGAGAAAAACCGTTAGTGATCCGATGCGATAATGGTCCCGAATTTATCAGTCACGAATTTGTGCGCTGGGCTACTGAGCACGGTATTCGTATTGAATATATTCAACCGGGTAAGCCACAGCAGAATGCGTATATTGAACGCTATAATCGGACCATACGTTATAGTTGGCTGAGCAAGCATTTATTTGATACTTTGGATGAAGTACAAGATTATGCAACAAACTGGTTGTGGCATTACAACCATGAAAGACCACATCAAGCTAACAAAGGAAAGCCACCTCTAATGGCTGCTTAACCTCTACTTTTAACTTCGGTTATTTATGGGAGGATTACCGATATGAGCCAAGACTGAATCCAAACGTTTATTCTCGACGATCTCTCGCTGATTCAGCTGACTTAATTTATCAAAGATGCTGTAATTGATCTTTCTACCTTGATGCATGATAGCTACAGTACCATCCGGATATTCTAGAAACTCAAAATACTTACCGATCAACCTTTGATTTTCTTCGGTGTTTTCCAGGAGATATACGCATTTATCATAAGTAATCGTCAGGCTATTCGTGACTCTGCGGGGTTCACGCCAAGTAAAAATATCATCTAACTCTTCAGCTGTTTCCGTGATAGGCCGATGTAGATTCTTAGGATTAAAAGCCATCTTGGCGAACTTCTGATTGAACTGCTCAATGAAGCAGGGTAGCCAGGCATTAGCTGGCTCAATCGAACAGATGCCTTCCAGGCGCATCTCCTTGATCAGACGATCCTGAAGGGTTCTGTTAGCACGTTCTACACGGCCTTTGGCCTGCGGTGAATTGGCGAAGATGATATCGATATTCAGGGTGCTGAGTACACGTCCAAACTGGGTAATCTTGGTGTCTTTCTTGCTGCTTTGATTCACTCTAAAGACTGAATGTTTGTCGCTGTAAAACGCTAAAGGCTTACCGTGCTGTTCGACATATAAACGTGTTGAAATCATATAGTCAAAAGTTGATTCTGACTCACAGAAGCGTAAATGCTGTAATTTGCCTGTGGCATCATCAATGAACACCAGTAGGCAGCATTTAGCAGCGTGTCCTTCAAACCAGTCATGGTGTGAGCCATCAATTTGGATCAGCTCACCAAAGCAATCCCGGTTGTAACGAGGCTGATACGGGCGCTTCAGGCGCTTGGATCGAGGAATCCATAAGTCAGCTGCAATCATCCAGGAACGCAGGGTTTCTACTGAAAGATCGAATCCATGCACGGTGGTGAGCTTTTCATGCGCTAAAGTGGGTCCGAAACCATGGAGTTGGTCAGAAACAATATTGAGGCATTTGAGTCTGAGTTCTTCAGGAAGTTTGGAATTGCTGATTTGGCCACGACCGGCATGGGCTAATGCAACTGGACCTTGGGCTTTGTATTTCTGCAGTAAGCGTCTGATCTGACGTTCTGAAATATGAAGTAGCTGAGCAGCATGGGATTGAGTTATGCGTTGATCGCAGATTTCCTGCAAGACCGACAATCGTTTAAGTTCTTTATCCGACATAGACACCAACATATCAAACCGTCCGCTAAGGAAATTGCAGAAGTGCATATTCTAAAAGCGGACATTTTTACTTTGGAGAAACCGGACATTTCTATTTTGGAGTTACACTTAATGTTATTCACCAATTAAAATGTCTATGCGATAAACCATTTAAAATGTCCTGTTTTTAACCACAAGAGTCAAGCACAGGATTTAACTTTCTTTGTTCAATAACAGCTTTCTGAGCTTTACGACTCGGCATACTTTTCTTGAGACGGGAACGTTTATTCTGTTTTTCCAACTCTTCATGCTGTTGCTGAATATGTGCCAGAACTGTACCTAACCGTTTATTCTCAACGATCTCATTCTGCTGTAGCCCAGCTAATTTATTGAAAATGCTGTAGTTGAGCTTTCGTCCCTCGTGCATGAGGGCCACAGTGCCATCTGGGTACTCCAGAAATGAAATATATTGCCCAACAAGCTTATGATTCAGCTCTGTCGGTTCAAGCAGATAAATACATTTGTCATAGGTCAGGGTCAGATTCTTGGTGACCTTACGCGGTTCCTGCCAGGTAAAAATATCATCCAGTTCAAGATGAGATTCGGTTAATGGCCGATGTAAATTCTTTGAGTTTCGCGCACACTTGGCAAACTTCTGATTGAAATGCTCAATAAAGCAGGGCAGCCAGGCATTTGCCTCGGCAATTGAACAGATACCTTCTAGGCGCATTTCCTTGATCAGGCGATCCTGGAGTGTTCTATTGGCACGTTCCACACGGCCTTTGGCCTGGGGTGAGTTGGCGAAGATAATATCAATATTTAACTCATTCAGAATCCGCCCAAATTGCGTGATCTGGCTGTCCTGGCTCGATTTCTGGTTCACTCGGAAGACCGAATGTTTATCGCTATAAAAGGCCAGAGGCTTACCGTATTGTTCAATGTAGGCTCGGGTTGAAAGCATATAGTCGAAGGTCGTTTCCGCCTCACAGAAGCGCAGATGCAACAGCTTTCCAGTGGCATCATCGATATAAACCAGCAAGCAGCACTTAGCAGCGCGTCCTTCGAACCAGTCATGATATGAGCCATCAATCTGGATTAGCTCACCGAAGCAATCCCGGTTATAACGTGGCTGATATGGACGTTTAAGGCGCTTGGATCGTGGAATCCAGAGGTCATTTGCAGTCATCCAGCGCCGAAGCGTTTCTACCGGGATATTCAGGTCAAACATGCTGCTGAGCTTCTCATGGGCCAAGGTAGGTCCAAATCCCAGCAGATGTTCAGAAATAATGGAAAGACATTTTGATTTTAATAAATCATCATGGCGACGATGGCCAGGTTGACTACGACTGGCATGCGCCATACCTGAAACACCATCTTGATTGAGCTTCTGTAATAACCGGGTAATTTGACGGGTTGAAAGATTAAGGATTTCAGCAGCACGGACTTGTGTAATACGATGATCTCGAACGTCTTGCAGAACAGCAAGACGTTGAATTTCTTTGTCAGACATAGTGATCAGCATCTATATTTCATATCCAGTCCATGATGTTTAAGCCATCATAAACTAGACATTTTTATTGGTGAGAATATAGACACTTTAAATGGGTTCTAACACTTAAATTTCGTATAATATAGATTATGTTAAATCCGATACACCGAACAATAACTTCTAATTCCTGTTGTTTTGAATGCCATTATCAAATAATTTTTTAAGATTGATCCGATCCATCAAATGCCGGCACTAAACAACTAATTTTATTGGGCTTTGTTGCACAAACCTATCTGTAAAGGGTTTTTCAGCGATATAATTTTCAAATGAAGAAGCCTACACACAAAATCTACCGCACAACCAATTGGCCCGCATATAACCGAGCACTCATGAGTTGCGGAAATATTGCCATTTGGTTTGATCCTGCTACGCAATGGTATGCGCCATCAAAAGGCAAACAAGGGCGAAATCAAACCTACTCCGACGCAGCCATCCAATGCTGCTTAATGATTAAATCCTTATTCCGTCTGTCTTTACGTATGGTCACTGGCTTTGTGCAAAGTCTGATTAAACTTTGCGGATTAAATTGGACCGCACCAGATTACACCACGCTTTGTAGAAGACAAAAGCATATTGATATTGTAATCAGCTACCAAAAAAGTAGCGATGGGCTGCATCTACTGATGGACTCTACAGGCATGAAGTTTCTAGGTGAGGGCGAATGGAAACGCAAGAAACATGGACCTGAATATCGTCGCCAATGGCGTAAACTTCATATTGGTATAGATGCTAAAACCCTACAAATACGAGCAGTTCAGCTTACAACCAATAATGTCAGTGATTCACAGGTGCTTGGTGATTTACTTAATCAGATTCCACAAGATGAGCAGATTAACTCTGTTTATACCGATGGAGCTTATGACACCAAGCAATGCCGTCAGGTCATTGCAGATCGGCAAGCGCATGCGGTGATTCCACCTAGAAAAAATGCGAAACCATGGAAAGATACAAAGAGTAGCTCGCTAGAGCGAAATGAATTACTTCGAACAATTAAACGTTTAGGCAGGACACTATGGAAAAAATGGTCAGGCTATCATCGTCGAAGTTTGGTTGAAACTAAGATGCATTGCATCAAATTATTAGGAGATAAACTCAGTGCAAGGAGTTTTGATAGCCAAGTGAATGAGATCCATGCACGTGTAGCAGTCCTTAACAGATTTACGGAATTAGGTCGACCACTTACCCAAGTTACGCCTTAAATTTGGCTCAATTAGGGGCGCTTTGCATTTCAAATCTTTGTGCAACAAAGCCACGGGCTATTAATTTTTGACCCTGTCTCCATACCATTCATATGTGCAATATTTATTCGACTTTTTTCTTGAGAGTGGGGCATCTGCATGGATTATATTTTTTGTGAAGACATTAAAATTATTAAGGAAATGGCAATTATAAGATGAAAGGAATAGTACGCTAAACTACTATTCCTTTCATTAAATTATTTTAAAAAACTAATTCGATGCCTGCACCATATTTCCAGCCTTTTTCAGAATCCGTAGCCTCTTGCATAGAAGTGGCTTTCTGTCCTTTTTCATATTGGTAAGCAACGTCAATAAAAGGTTTAATTCGCTTAGTAATTTCATATCGGGTTTTGATCCCCGTTTTTAGTTCTGATAAACCTGATTTTGCAGCATAGTCAGAATCATCACTAAATACTACATCTGCTTCGATGTAAGGTTGAGTAATAAGTTTTTGAGTTAAAATTAAATCACGTTCGAATTCAAAACTTGTTCCCCAAAAGTTATTCTCTCCTCCATAAAGATATGCTTGTGTCTCAAAGAAATAAGGGGCTAATCCTAATATACCGATAACACCATCAATCCGATTGTTGTTTGGGCTGTTTTTATCTTCACTATATCGAACACCTGTTTGCACATCCCAAAATGGGGCTACATTACGACTATAGAGTGCAGATATATCATAATTAATATCACTGCTTTCTGGCTTTGCTAGATTCGCTTCGATAAATATACGATTTTCATCTGTCCCAATCAAAGTTTCAAACTTCGTTCCTAGTGTACCCTTACCATCTTCATCAACTATCCATGCATTTTCAAGTTTTGTTGCTTGATAAATTTGTCCGCCATGTTCTTTAAGATGATCATCATGAGATGGGGCTGATCTCTTTCTTGCGGTCAGAATAATATTATCTCCCCCATTTGCATTTTCCATTGAATAATATTCTGGATACAATTCTTGGGGGCTATATCTTAAGCCACCAGACTCCTGTAATAAGACTCTCATACCATTTGTAATATTACTTTCTTGTTCCGAAGTGCTGCTATTAGCAAAAGTTAAGTTTGATATACTTACTAATGCAATTGATAAGACTGTTTTTGAGAAGAAATTCTTAGTGATTTGCATGTGGATTTACTCCCTTCTCACTTATTGGGGGCTGAGCAACAATATTTTTTGAAACACTATCTTTGTCTACTTGGGCGACAATTAGTTTATTCATCATTCCTGCACTCATATGGTAAAGCAGGTGACAATGAATAGCCCACTCACCTAACTCATCAGCTGTGAGTAGAGTAGTTATAGTTTTCCCTGGTGGAACAATTACAGTATGTTTATTTGGTATATTGCTTGGATCTTGACCATTTTCAAGCTGCATGAACATACCATGTAAGTGCATTGGGTGAGCCATCATACTGTCATTTATAAATTTCAATCTAATCCGTTCACCATATTTAACTTCTAATGGCTCCGTTTCATTGAATTTTTTACCATTGATTGTCCAGATATAACGCTCCATATTTCCGCCAAGTCGTACTTCAATTTCGCGTTCTGGAGCACGAGTATCTTGTTGTTGGTCAAGAGCTTGAAGATCACTATATTGCAATGCTTTATTACCTACAGGGGTTGAAGCATTTGCCCATCCAAATACAGTATCGTCATTTGTATTTGATGAGTTTTTAGGAGCGGTATTCATTGACATGTCATGCTTCATATCTTTCATAGAAGACATATCATGATTCATATCTTTCATAGAAGACATATCATGATTCATATCTTTCATAGATGACATGTCATGCTTCATATCTTTCATAGAAGACATATCATGATTCATATCTTTCATAGAAGACATATCATGATTCATATCTTTCATAGAAGACATATCATGATTCATATCTTTCATAGATGACATGTCATGGCTCATCCCCATATCTTCCATAGTTAATAAAGCACGAGGGCGAGATTTAGGCATCTCAATTTGTTTGACTGCTGGGCTGCTTTCTTCATGTAATGTTCCCACTGAAAAACCGGTACGATCAATAGATTCAGCTTCAATTTGGTAATGTGCTTGTTTTGGTTCCACAATTACGTCATAAGTTTCAGCAGTACCAATACGGAACTCATCTACAGGAACGGGCTTTACAGGTTGACCATCAGCACTGACTACAGTCATTTTTAGGTTTGGAATGCGTACATCAAAGAATGACATAGCGGAAGCATTAATAAAACGAAGGCGAACTTTTTCACCAGCTTTGAAGTTACCCGTCCAATTTTGCTGAGGTGTCTTGCCATTCATTAAAAATGTATAACCAGTCACATCGGACATATCTGTTTTCAGCATTCGCATCTGATTCCACATAGAACGGTCTTGCCAAGTCGCTTTTAGCCCATCACGTTTAACTTGTTTTAATACATCGAATACTGTTTCGCGGCGGTTCTGATAGTAGTCTGCTTCTTTTTTAATATTTTTCATAATTTGATCACTTGTCGAATTATGAAAATCAGAAAGCAAAACAACGTAATCTTTATCGGTTTTTTCAGCAGCTGTTAGTGGAGTTTTATCTTTAGGATAAATAACAAAAGCACCATATAAACCGTCTTGTTCTTGTCCTTTACTATGTGAATGATACCAATAAGTACCATTTTGGCGGACTTTAAACTTATATTCATAAGTTTTATTAGGGGCAATGCCATTAAATTTGTTAAATCCAGGTACACCATCCATAATTCCAGGTAATAATAAACCATGCCAATGGATTGAAGAGTCTTGATTTTTTAACTTATTGTGAACACGGATAACGGCCTCATCACCTTCTTCAAATTCAAGAAGTGGTGCAACGAATTTACCATTTACAGTAATTCTCTCAACTGGTTTTCCTGTGATATTTACAGTTTGTTCAGCGATTGTTAAATCATATTCTTTAACTGCCGCCATTACCCAAGTTGATGAAAATAAACCAACTCCAATTAAGAGTATATGACTTAACTTTTTTGACATTCTATCTCACCTTTAGAAAGGTCAAGATAGAGGTGGTCCCACATGTTTGAACAACTAAAAGCTTATTTATAAGTGATACTCTGCTCTAGTTAAGCTACCTTATTTTGTTGTGGTAGCTGGTCATAGTAAAACTCATCTGGAGTCATTTTGTCCAGACTCGAATGAGGTCGTTTCAAATTATAAAATTCAAAATATGCGTTTAATTGCTTCTTCGCATCCAAAACATTGCTGTAGGCTTTGAGATACACCTCTTCATATTTAACGCTCCGCCATAATCGTTCAACCATCACATTATCAACCCATCGACCTTTACCATCCATACTGATTTGAATGCCATTTGATTTCAATACATCAATAAATGCATCACTGGTAAACTGACTGCCTTGGTCTGTATTAAATATTTCAGGTCGACCATATTTTTCAATAGCTTCATTTAATGTTTCTATGCAAAATGTAACCTCCATACTAATCGATACTCTATGCGCAAGTACCTTGCGGCTATGCCAATCAATCACAGCACATAAATAAACAAAGCCTTTTGCCATAGGGATATACGTTATATCCGTAGACCACACTTGATTACTGCGCTGAATAGCCAATCCTTTGAGCAGATATGGATATTTGCGGTGAGCTTGATTAGCCTGGCTTAAATTTGGTTTGCAATATAACGCATTAATGCCCATTTTCTTCATTAAAGTACGTGTATGACGTCGTCCTATATGATGTCCTTGACGATTCAACAAATCACGCATCATACGGCTACCTGCAAAAGGGTATTGCATATGTAACTCATCCATACACCGCATCAGCTTCAGATCTGATGTACTCACAGGTTTTGGGCGATAGTAATAACAACCACGGGAGACTTTCAGCAGCTGAGCTTGCTTAGATACTGAAATCTGAAGTGAGTCATCGATTAACTTTTGTGGTTGAAGCGGCCCAGTTTCTTCAACACACCTTCTAAAAAATCAATTTCTAATGCCTGCTCACCGATTTTTGCATGTAGTTTTTTTAGATCGATGGGTGGTTCTGTTGGAGCTTTTGATTGATCGAAAGCTTGCGAGGAAGCTGAAATCAGTTGATTTTTCCAGTCGATAATTTGGTTTTGATGAACATCAAATTCAGCACTCAATTCAGCAAGTGTTTTTTCTGCTTTAATCGCAGCAAGTGCTACCTTAGCTTTAAAATCATTTGAATGATTTCTTCTTGGTCTACGTGCCATAAAATACTCCATATATTGATGTTTATAACATCATTTGGGGAGCAAAATATCACTTATAAGTGTTGTTCAAATTTCCTGATCCACCTCTAGATTGAAGTAATAAAGCAAATATTTAGTATAAACTTTAATACTTCTTTCTCGCTATTTATAAAATTATTTATTGCTACTAGGCATATTCATCTTTGAATGATCCATTTTAGAATGGTCCATATTCATCATAGAATGATCCATTTTTGACATGTCAGATGAGTTAGGAGACTGATGTTGACTATGATCTTGCTGAGTCTTGTCATCTTTTTCCATTTTACAAGGTTTTGTACAAGGTTCCTGTGCTTTTACCGTTTTAGTGGCACTTGAGGTTGATACATCTTTTGCCCAAGATTGAGTACCAGCAATTAAAGTTCCAGCACACATTAAAATTGTTAGACTACGACGCACTACAGTTTTCATAAGTTTCTCTAAAAGTTAATTTCTTGCTACTACAATAAAGTGAAGCACTGAACATCTAAGTGACTTGAAAATGACATTTTTGTAATCTATCTCGATCAGATGTTTTATAACGTTATTATAGTTTTAATGAATGACTTAGGATTCGAAAATGAGAATACTATTAGTTGAAGATGAACAAAAAACTGGTGATTATCTCAAGCAAGGTTTATCCGAAGCTGGCTATATTACGGACTGGGTTACAGATGGGTTAACGGGTAAACATCAAGCTCTTTCTGAAGAGTATGACTTAATTATTTTAGACGTGATGTTACCTGGACTAAATGGTTGGAATATTATCAATGATATTCGTAGCAGCGGTAAAACAATGCCCATTCTTTTTCTTACCGCCCGAGATCAAATCGAAGATCGAGTAAAAGGATTAGAGCTAGGCGCTGATGATTATTTAGTTAAGCCTTTTGCTTTTGCAGAGCTTCTAGCTCGAATAAAAACGCTCCTTAGACGAGGGCAACAAAGAGAAGATAATAATATTATTAAGATTGCTGATTTAGAACTTGATTTGAGAAAACGTCGGGTAACACGAGCAGGTCAACGCATTGATTTAACGGCTAAAGAATTTGCTCTTATGGAGCTTTTTATGCGTAGAAGAGGTGAAATTCTACCAAGAGCACTTATTGCATCTCAAATTTGGGATATGAACTTTGATAGTGATACAAATGTAGTTGAAGTCGCTATTAAACGATTAAGAAATAAAGTAGATAGTAATTTTACCCCTAAGTTAATTCAAAATATTAGAGGAATGGGGTATGTATTAGAGGTAGAAAATGAATAATAAATTATTCAAATCTATCAGTTTTCGTATTGGTATTATTTTCTCATTATCGACTATATTCATTCTCATTATGATGGGGTTTTTCATCCATAAATTAGTGATGCATCATTTTGAAACGCAAGATCGTACCCAATTAGAAGGGAAAATCCAGCTAGTTCAAAACCTTCTTAAACAAAACCCTAAAAACTCTCCAAAACTTAATTTATATTTGAAAGATGCTTTAGTTGGGCATCATGATCTGATTGTTCAAATTGAACGACCCACAGGCCAAATTCTATTCAGTACTGCCCCTTCAATGATTAATTCCCAAAAGTTAATGAAAACAGCGGATAGTTCGTGGATTGAGTGGAAACTTCAGGGTAAAACTTATCGGGGGATTATCTATAACGCGAATATAGTTGAAAATTCTGAAATAAAATCTACTCAAATTATTGTCGGTATAGATACCTCTGAGCATCTGTATTTTTTAAATGATTTTAAGCGTCAACTTTTTTATATAGGTTTAGCTGGTACGTTATGTTTAATGTTTTTAGGATGGTTTGCAACTTGGCGAGGTTTAAGGCCAGTGCAAAAAATGGCTAAAGTCGCAGAAGGCATTTCAGCACAACACCTTTCAGAACGTTTAGAAATTGAGAATATACCTACTGAACTAAAGTCCTTAGCAATAGCCTTTAACGATATGTTGGATAGGCTAGAATCAGCTTTAGAGAAACTTTCCGATTTTTCATCTGATTTAGCGCATGAAATTAGGACACCCATTAATAATTTAATGACTCAAACTCAAGTCTGTCTCGCTCGTAGCAGAGATACAAATACCTATCAAGAAATATTATTCTCTAATCTGGAAGAGTTTGAGCATTTAGCGAGAATGGTTTCCGATATGCTGTTTTTAGCAAAAGCGGAACATGGTTTAAATTTAACTAACTTACAGCAAGTCGATTTAGTTAAAGAAGTCAGCGCTTTATTTGATTTCTATGATGCTTTTGCTGCTGAAAAAAATATGAAACTCAAGCAAACAGGGTATGGCAGTGTAAAAGGTGATCCTGCGATGTTACGTCGTGCTTTAAGTAATCTATTGTCTAATGCCGTTAAATACGGAAAAACCGACTCTACCATCCATATAAAATGTCAGCAGAACTTAGAAAACACAATATTCTCAATCGAAAATGAAGGTCCTCAACTATCTACTGAACAATTATCTCGATTATTTGATCGATTTTATCGAACAGATGCATCTAGACAAAGGATAGAGGAAGGAACGGGATTGGGATTAGCCATAACCAAATCTATTCTTGATATGCTTGGAGCAACTATTCAAGCAGAATCAAAAAATGGTCGAATAATATTTACTATTATTTTTCAAAGGTAAGTTTAAACGGCTTTGTTGCACAAAGATTTGAAATGCAAAGCGCCCCTAATTGAGCCAAATTTAAGGCGTAACTTGGGTAAGTGGTCGACCTAATTCCGTAAATCTGTTAAGGACTGCTACACGTGCATGGATTTCATTCACTTGGCTATCAAAACTCCTTGCACTGAGTTTATCGCCTAATAATTTGATGCAATGCATCTTAGTTTCAACCAAACTTCGACGATGATAGCCTGACCATTTTTTCCATAGTGTCCTGCCTAAACGTTTAATTGTTCGAAGTAATTCATTTCGCTCTAGCGAGCTACTCTTTGTATCTTTCCATGGTTTCGCATTTTTTCTAGGTGGAATCACCGCATGCGCTTGCCGATCTGCAATGACCTGACGGCATTGCTTGGTGTCATAAGCTCCATCGGTATAAACAGAGTTAATCTGCTCATCTTGTGGAATCTGATTAAGTAAATCACCAAGCACCTGTGAATCACTGACATTATTGGTTGTAAGCTGAACTGCTCGTATTTGTAGGGTTTTAGCATCTATACCAATATGAAGTTTACGCCATTGGCGACGATATTCAGGTCCATGTTTCTTGCGTTTCCATTCGCCCTCACCTAGAAACTTCATGCCTGTAGAGTCCATGAGTAGATGCAGCCCATCGCTACTTTTTTGGTAGCTGATTACAATATCAATATGCTTTTGTCTTCTACAAAGCGTGGTGTAATCTGGAGCTATCCAATTTAATCCGCAAAGTTTAATCAGACTTTGCACAAAGCCAGTGACCATACGTAAAGACAGACGGAATAAGGATTTAATCATTAAGCAGCATTGGATGGCTGCGTCGGAGTAGGTTTGATTTCGCCCTTGTTTGCCTTTTGATGGCGCATACCATTGCGTAGCAGGATCAAACCAAATGGCAATATTTCCGCGACTCATGAGTGCTCGGTTATATGCGGGCCAATTGGTTGTGCGGTAGATTTTGTGTGTAGGCTTCTTCATTTGAAAATTATATCGCTGAAAAACCCTTTACAGATAGGTTTGTGCAACAAAGCCTTTTTGACTACAAAAATAATATTTTTTTGCCTCATATTCATGATGATAAGTAGAATCCTGAGTAATGTTCATTCCACACACTGGATCCTTAAGTGCATTTTCATTGATTGGATCTTTTTGATTCATAATCATCCTCACTCATGTTTAGAGACACTTTCAGTTTGAGTAATTCATCATTTTTATAAAGAAACAGTTCAACTGATCAATTACTACTGTTTGATTTTTAAATGAGTTTAGCATCTGTTTTTTTGTATTTTTCAAAATGACATAAATGTAATTTTGAAGTCATCACTATGTTTCTATGTTTGATTAATAATTGAAATATAACTGGAGGTGGCGAAGTCTTATTAAATATAGATTTTATAAAGTCATTTCTAATGAATTACCAGATCAAGAGGAAACATAAATGAAATTATTTCAAAACAAAATGACCGCTCTACGCAATGTGTTAGTAGGTATCACTATGATAGTCGCAACTACAAATACATTCGCTCATGTGGGTTTGTTGAGTGCAACTCCTGCGGTAAATTCATCTGTTCTTAGTCAGCCAAAGAATTTGACCCTTAATTTTGGTGCAGAAGTAATGTTGATGAATGTTAAGTTGTTAGATGCTCAACGAAAAGATATCCCACTAAAATATCAAGTTAGTCATGATTTAAAAAAATCATTCGATATTGCAGTTCCGAAACTTAAAAAAGGTAAATATACCGTTGTTTGGACAACAATGGGGAAAGATGGTCATAACATGAATGGTGAATATAACTTCACTATCCAATCATCAAAATAAAAATTAATAATTCCTCAACATGCCAGCAATTTGCTGGCATGTTGTTCTAGCATAGGGAACAATAATGATTTCTGAATATTGGATGTGGGCGACGTGGTTAACTAAGGTTTTTTTATACCTTAGTGTAGCTTTTGTTGTAGGTGGGTTCTTCTGTTATGTCTTACTTAGACAATATCTTGTAATCAAAGAATCTCTTCTTAAATATATTACAATTGGTGCTGGATTAGGTTTGATTTCTAGCACATTAGGTTTTTTTATTCTAAATGGTAGTTTTGCTAATTCAGGTCTTATAGGTATGTGGGATCTCACATATTTAAATATCCTGATTAATACTCCTACGGGACAAATACAAATTATTCGGTCTATCAGCTTTGCTCTTTTACTAATAATTATGTTGGTAAAACTGAGCCGTAGAAAGATGGAAGTTTCTATAACAGAAAGTACAATATTTATTATTTTATTGACTCCTATTCTCTTTAGTTTTTCTCAACTCGGTCATGTGGCTAATTTACCATTTTTTGCTCAAATCTTGTTATCTGTCCATGTTTTATTCATGTCTTTATGGATGGGATCATTGTACCCTTTATGGAAAATCAGTCGAAAAATAAGTGGTTTACCTTTAAAGGATCGTATGCATATATTTGGGCGTATTGCAGCCTTTATTGTGGCCATACTAATCGTGTGTGGTACAAGTATAGCTTTCCTTTTATTTAAAGATATTAATAGTTTAATAAATACTCCTTATGGCTTGGGATTTATTATTAAAATACTTTTTGTCATGAGTATTTTAATGTTGGCAGCTTTCAATAAGTGGTATTTTACCCCACGCTTACAAAATCCTAAATTCGCTAAAAATCTGAGTTATGCCATTTTATTTGAAATGTTCCTAGGCTTTTCAATTCTTTTAATGACAGGATATATAACATCAGTGGTGGGAATTGAATAAGGTATCTTTAAGTAAGATTTTATTTTCTAAATTTTGGTTTATGTATTTGATTTATATATAATAAAGGGGCTTTGTTGCACAAACCTATCTGTAAAGGGTTTTTCAGCGATATAATTTTCAAATGAAGAAGCCTACACACAAAATCTACCGCACAACCAATTGGCCCGCATATAACCGAGCACTCATGAGTCGCGGAAATATTGCCATTTGGTTTGATCCTGCTACGCAATGGTATGCGCCATCAAAAGGCAAACAAGGGCGAAATCAAACCTACTCCGACGCAGCCATCCAATGCTGCTTAATGATTAAATCCTTATTCCGTCTGTCTTTACGTATGGTCACTGGCTTTGTGCAAAGTCTGATTAAACTTTGCGGATTAAATTGGATAGCTCCAGATTACACCACGCTTTGTAGAAGACAAAAGCATATTGATATTGTAATCAGCTACCAAAAAAGTAGCGATGGGCTGCATCTACTCATGGACTCTACAGGCATGAAGTTTCTAGGTGAGGGCGAATGGAAACGCAAGAAACATGGACCTGAATATCGTCGCCAATGGCGTAAACTTCATATTGGTATAGATGCTAAAACCCTACAAATACGAGCAGTTCAGCTTACAACCAATAATGTCAGTGATTCACAGGTGCTTGGTGATTTACTTAATCAGATTCCACAAGATGAGCGGATTGACTCTGTTTATACCGATGGAGCTTATGACACCAAGCAATGCCGTCAGGTCATTGCAGATCGGCAAGCGCATGCGGTGATTCCACCTAGAAAAAATGCGAAACCATGGAAAGATACAAAGAGTAGCTCGCTAGAGCGAAATGAATTACTTCGAACAATTAAACGTTTAGGCAGGACACTATGGAAAAAATGGTCAGGCTATCATCGGCGAAGTTTGGTTGAAACTAAGATGCATTGCATCAAATTATTAGGCGATAAACTCAGTGCAAGGAGTTTTGATAGCCAAGTGAATGAAATCCATGCACGTGTAGCAGTCCTTAACAGATTTACGGAATTAGGTCGACCACTTACCCAAGTTACGCCTTAAATTTGGCTCAATTAGGGGCGCTTTGCATTTCAAATCTTTGTGCAACAAAGCCAATGGTTGTCCACCTATTTTTAAACAATAACAAGGGCTTTAGATTTTCTACCCATTAATTCAATTAAAAATGGGGGTATTACCATTGAACGTTCGATCTCAAACATTATAACTTCAAGATCAAGTACTTAAAATTATCAAAATGGTAAAAAGAATAAATTTAAATCGTTAAATAGAAAATCATGTAAAAATACTCAAAATCTTGCAATAAGTACAATCGCAACGTAAGATGAGAATTGCAGTGAAGTCATTTTAAATTCCGTGTACGGCAAATTGCATTACATGGAACAAACCCACAATAGTTACAGCTATTGTGGGTCATTATCCCCTGTTCTCAACTAAGTTATAAGAAAAATACCCCTATCATTCGATTGATTCCTTTATATAAATAATAAAGTAAATATTTGTTTTCCATGAAATTTTATAAAATTCAGTATTAGACCTGTAGCGAAAACTTATCAAACGAAGTATTGGTTAATCTTTTTCTTCAACATCTTCCTTAAACTCAAACAAATCATTCATCGTACAGTTAAAGTATTTACATAACTTATCGGCGACTGGCAATTCAATACGTACAGCACGATCATAATACATACTCGTGAGCGTATTGCGATTGATGCCTGTCGCACGTACTACATCACTTAATTTTAAAATTTTTCGATCGCCCATGAGGCTGGATAACTTGCAAGTAATCATATATCAATTAATTTACAAAAAAATAACCTACTAAGAGTTATTTTAAGTTGTTGACTGAGTAATACCCTGCTATATTTAACCTACAGCAGATCATTACAACTTATAGAAAGCATAATTCATCTATTTCAACTAAATTATAACTTTTTAAATGTAAGGATTGAAGCTGTATTAGATTATTTTGTGGAGATGACCGCCATGTTGCCAAATGAATTATTGATCAGCCAGCAAGCTCGTGACTTAGGAAATCAATTAATTAAAGAAATGAACATCAATAGAAGTTACGGAATGGCTAATTTTCTTGGAGTAAATACTTGCTATGATAATCATCAGGCTGTACTTATTTGGACATTTCAACTTCTTGAAAGGGAACCTACCTTAAACGAATTAGCAGAAATTAAAAAATATTTTCTTTTAATCTTTCCAGATAGTGTTTATCAATTAGCCTAAGTTGTTTTTAAAAATTATTTTCAGGGGGGGATTACCGGATAGTCTGATAATTCTGAATAAGATCATAATCCGCTGACGTTTAACTAATATTTACGAAATTCCACACTGACTGTATGGTGGATGGTACTCCATCGAGGTATAGAAACATTGGCTTAAAATAGGATTCAGGTTACATAATAAAAAAAGTCCAGAATTTATAGGCTTAATCTGGACAAAAAGGAAACTAAGAAAAAGAAATCTTGCTTAAAGTTAGGCAATCACTCCATGGAATTTCGTAGCAACCCAATCTGCAATCATAGAGCCCGCATTGGGAGCTATACTTTTCTATCAACGATGTACAAGCTATTTTATACTATGTACGACAAGGCATGGGGGTGGCATTATTGCCTGACTTGATCCTAGACACTATCACTACCTCTCCCGATTATTCTTAATTTTCGATGGGTATATTCATCCTTTTAATGACTGATGTGTGCTGAAAAAACAGGAGGTTTTAACTTGGTAAACCATACATACTCATCAGGAGTTTACCATGAGCAAGAAACACAAGACGTATACGGCAGAATTTAAAGCTGAAACCATCAAAGCAATAGAAGCCATTCAAGGCAATGTATCTAAAAACAGCTAGAGAACTCGGCATTTCCATGCAGACCCTTTCGCATTAGAATAATAAGGCAAAAGCAGGGACTTTAGCTGGTACTAAATAGTATTCATCTGATCTAAACGCTTTGCTCGAAGAAAATAAGCAACTTAAACAGCAGCTTAAATCCGCTGAAATGGTGAAATGGAACGTGAATTTCTAAAAAAGGCAGTAGCGTACTTTGCCAAATAAAGTCAGTAAGGTACGCCTATGTGAAATCCCAAAACACTTATTTCCGATTATTTTGATGGCATGATTACTTCATGTATCAGTTTCACGCTTTTATGATTGGCTAAAACGAGGTGTGAATAAACGATTAGTTCAGGTGGCCTAACTTAAATAAAAAGTCTCAGACAAACCGGGTACGGTTCACTATTTTTGTCGTGTACAGAGAGTTTTTCTATATAAAAGTATGATACTCACCTAGCCATTACTTAAATAATCACCCCACCACTGCATCATTTCAGTCCGTTGAACTAAGTAATCAGCATGATTATAACTGGCACGGGTACGGTTCTTATCAATATGTGAAAGTTGTGCCTCAATCCAATTATCTTGAAATAAACCTGAGTCATTCAAAATGGTACTAAAAGTGGAACGTAGTCCATGAGAGGATAATTGATGTTTGCCATAGCCCATCTTACGAATAGCCATATTTAATGTATTGAAATGAATCGGTTGATTGTGTTTCCGAGGGCTTGCAAAAATATATTTTTCACCGTATGACCATTGCATGACGTCTTTTAAAATCTCTAAAGCCTGATCTGAAAGTGGTACTAAAAAGTCTGGAATCTCATGGCCTAAAATGACTTTACGTCGAAATTGTTTAATATGCAAGGCAGGAATTTTCCATATTTTTGCATTTAAATCAAAATGATGAGGCTCAGCCAATAACAATTCAGCCCCTCGCACTCCAGTATGTAATTTGAACATTAGTGCTTTTTTAATAATGGGATGGGCATCCAATTTTTGTAAGTTATTCTTAAATTCGGATATTTCCTCCGCTTTTAAATACGGATAGTTCTTCTTAATTTTACTGTTGATTACAATTTTATTTAAACCATGAGCGATATTGTATTCACAATAACCCATCGCTACAGCGTAATCATAAATTTGGTTCAAATAGCTACAAGCTTTTTTGACTGGTTCTTTTACTTGGCGCGCCTCTATTTTTTTTATTACTGAAACCAAGTCATAGCGCTTGACGTTTTCAAAAGGTAAATCCTGAAGGTCTGGGTAAATATCATGCTGTAAACATCTTTCTGCTAACTGTAGTACACCGCAGCGGGGTAAATCATTAAATGCATTCTTAAGTTTGAACTGTAGCCATTCCTCCCCTACTTTACGAAAAGTAATTACATTAGAAATAGTATCTTTTTCAAAACTAAAATTATTGTCTTTAAAATCATCTCTGACTTGTCGTGCCTTTTTCAGTGATAAATCAGGATAAAGTCCTAACTGAATGCGGCGACGTTTTTTTATTTGTGGATCTGTATAGCGATAACACCAAGATTTTCTTCCATTCGGCTCAATCTTCAGGCTAAGTCCATCTTCATCAGATAAAAAACAAGTTTTTTCCTTGCAATGCGCTTGGCGAACCTTAATTTCTGTAAGACTCATGAAATTTAAATGAAACCTCTCAAAGGATTGATTGTATCAATTATATCAAAATAGAACGCTTAAAATATGATGCGTAGGCTACGCATCATATAAAATTGTAATACACTGTTTTATATATTTATTGTTATTAGTATTTTTATTTTAGTAACCATCTTAAGTCCCATCTCTACTTAATATGTAAGATGAGATAAATAAGCAGCTAATTACACTAACCTGAGTTAGATATAAAAAAGAGTAGAAAAAAATCCGGTGGTGTTTTAAAAAGTATGCTGACATTAAATGAAGCCATTATTGATGTAAAAGAAGGTTAAGTCGAAGGCTTTAAAATGGTTTTCAAGCTTTTTGGAGAAATTACAACTTCTTCTAAAACCACGTCTTATTCGATGCCTTATTTTGCAAGGCTCTAGACTAGCAGATTTGCACTTAGTTTTACCTAATGAGGTCCCACAACTCTGTTGCTAGCTCATTAGGCTCCCTCATCCAACGCCATTCTGTTTCTTTAAGATGATAATCAAAATACTCTTTTGATATACCGTTGAACTTTGCTAGCCTTCTTTTACAAAAGCTCCAGAATGATTCTATTCCATTTATATGACATTGTCCTCTAGCAAATTCATTCACTCCATGATTTACTCTAAAATGCTTTGAGTAACCAACATCTACCAAACCATTGTATCCACGCCAACCATCACTATAAATTACACTTTCAAGTGCAACTTTACCTAAGATAACTTTTTGTAATGTAGTCTTTTTACAATCAGGGACTATTTCTGTATAAACTCGACCATTCCTTTCAAATATTCCAAATACAGGTTGTTTTAAAGTACCTCGACCTCGCTTCAACTTCCCATGAAAACCACGTTGTCTTTTTGCCCTAAAATAGCTCTCATCAATTTCAATAGAACCTACAAACTTTGCTCTTAAATCTGTTTGATGATCGTAGATTGCTTTTCTAAAAAGCATGTACCAATAGTTGATGGTATTACGGTTCAAGTTAAGCAATAAGGCTGTTTTAGAAGCAGGAATATCAATGCAAAAGCACTGAATAATTTTTTAAATCTTATAGTGACTTAATTTACTGTTTTCTATCATGATTCTAGACTAACATATCTATTCTGCTAGTCTAGAGCCTTAATAAATAAGAGTATCCATGTCTATCCTCAACTTTACTTATTTTCAGATAGCAACCAATCGAGAGCACTCATTTTTACAATACCATTATAATTTGCTTCAGTCCCTATCGTGTCTAAGGTAAGTAAATATTTGGGATACGAATCAGAAATTTTCTGTAATGGACGTAACTCTCGGCTGAGTGTCTCTTCATTGAGCGTTTCTAATGCCACTTGATAATAAGTTAAATTCTGTAAAGTATCGACAGCAACAAAATCAATTTCATATTCATCAACACGCCCTACATAGACGGTATAACCTCGTCTGACAAGCTCAAGATAAATCACATTTTCTAAGATATGACCTTGATCAGCATTAGCATCAGGCAACATAATCCGGCGCAATCCGACATCAACTAAATAGTATTTTTCAGAGGATTGTAATAACTCACGCCCGCGTACTTTAAATTGTGCGGCACTATAAAATAACAAACTGTCCTGTAAGCCCTGAATATAGCGTTTTACTGTTTCAAATGAAATTTTAACCCCATTTGAAACAAAGGTATTTTTAATTTTATTGATAGAAATAGGTGAGCCTGTCACGCTTGCCAAATATCTTGCGACACGCTCGAGAGAGTTAATATCGGCAGTATTCAAACGGGGAATAACATCTTTAAACATTACACTGGCATAGACCGCTTGCAAGTAATCATAAGTTTCCTGCTGGCTAGTCATGGCAAGCGTATAAGGGAAACTACTGCGCGTATACATGGCATACAAATCACGATTGGATAATTGTTGGATGATCGGATTATTTTCAATATGCCACTGTTTAAATTCTTGGAATGACAGAGGTAGAACATGTTGCTCGATATAGCGTCCTGTAAGTAAAGTCGCAAGTTCTCCACTTAGAAAGAATGCATTTGAGCCTGTAATATATAAATCGATATAATCCCGAACATATAAAGAGTCGACTACTTTCTCAAAATTTGTAACATGTTGTATTTCATCTAAAAAAACATAGTTTTTTTTACTTTTATCAACTTTGGACAATACATAATCATGTAGTTTACGGTAATCGGTGAGTTCTTCAAATTCCATAAATTCGAAGTTGATGGCAATGATGTTTTCGGCTTGTACACCCTGTGCTTTTAGGTCTTGTTGAAACATCGCCAATAAGGTGGATTTTCCAGAGCGACGCACACCTGAAAGTACTTTAATGACATCACGGTCTTGCCATGTATTCAGAAATTTTAAGTAGCCATCACGTCGAATATTAGCGCTTCTCATTATTTACACTTAGAATCTAAAGTTTTAATAAATTCTATCAAATTTTAGAACCTATATGTAAATATATTTAATTTTAAAAAAAATTTAAAGGTTAAGTGAAACACTCAAAGCTGCTGTTAAAGTATGCGGATAGTAAATGTAACAAAAATCTAGATTCTATCTTTTTTGATTATTTTCCATGTCATGTTATGTCATTGATGCTGCGACTTAACGGCTATATAAATTAAGTGAAAAGTAAATGGAACTAAGATGTTAACTAGAGTGGAACTCATTTTTGTTGTACTAATGGTATCAGCCTTATTGCGCATGAAATGCTAAAAGGTTTATTTTTTAAGATCATCAGATTAAGTGCATTTTGATAATGAATAAAGCTCCGTGTGGCGCTTTATTCATCCTAGCCATTCAATATTGCAAAATGCGATAAAATGTTATGCATGTGATCACCCACACTCGAATTATAGAAGCAATGCAAAAGTGGCCACAGGCTGAAACGGCATTAGATGGTTGGTATCGAACCATAAAGGCAAACGATCCGAAAGATTTTGCTGAGATGAAACATCTCTTTCCAGAGGTCGATAAAGTTGGAAAGTTCCATGTATTCGATATTGGCGGGAACAAGATCCGACTTATTGCAGTCGTGATGTATCAAGCAAAACGTGTGTATATCCGTGATGTCTTGTACCATAAAGAATATGACAAAGGTCATTGGAAGGAAGGTTAGTATGAACGCGATGATTAAACAGGCCGTAGACCACTGGCACTGCGTTGCACCATTGCTCAGCAAGCCAGAAAATGAAGACGACTTTCATACACTTGTTGAAGCTTTAGATGAACTTTTAGATACTGTTGGTGATGACGAGTCCCATCCTTTAATGGGGCTTACTCATCAGCTTGGTGATTTGGTTTCTGATTATGAAAATGAGCATCTTCCTATGCCTAAAGGGGACGGTCGTGCTGCTTTGGCTTTTTTGATGGAGCAACATGGTTTAGGTCAGTCTGACTTAACAGAGGTTGCAACACCATCAGTGATTTCTGAGATTTTAAGTGGTAAACGCCAACTGAATATTCGTCATATTAAGGCATTGTCTGAGCGGTTTAATGTATCGGCAGATACGTTTTTCTAAAAGAGAGGTGGATCAGGAAATTTGGCTCAATTAGGGGTACTTTGCCTTTCAAATCTTTGTGCAACAAAGCCCAGAGAATCTATAAATGATAGTGCGTAAGTCCTAGAGTATATAAAATGAACCGTACCGGGTTTGTCGGAGACTTTTTGTTTAAGTTAGGCCACCTGACCTAACGGGTTAATTTTATCATAGTACATCGCTTCAAAATCAAAAGGTGATACATAACCTAGTGAACTATGTATACGTTCTTTATTGAACCAATCTACCAAATTTAATGTGGCAAGTTGTATATCACCCAAACCACGCCAATCTGCTTTTAAATATTCAATCACCTCTGTTTTGTACAACCCATTCACTGTTTCAGCCAATGCATTATCGTATGAATCCCCCGTAGTGCCGACTGATGCTCGTAAATTCGCTGCTTCTAAACGGTTGGTATAGCGAATTGAAAGATACTGTACGCCTCTGTCACTATGATGAATCACGTTATTTGGCATTCCTCGATCATGCAATGCCTGCTCAAGTGCAGCGAGCACCATGTCGGTATTCATCCGTGTTGATACTTTCCATCCAACAATTGCTCGTGAGAACACATCAATAATAAATGCGGTATAGACCCAGCCTGAATTGGTTTGAATATACGTGAAGTCGGCCACCCACAAGTGATCAGGATGATCAGCTTTAAAATTGCGTTTTACTAAATCATCTGCTGATTTTTGATCATCTCGGCTACGCGTTGTTTGTTTATTCTTACCACGCCAAACACCTTGTATACCTAGCTGTTGCATCAATCGAGCAACTGTACAACGTGCAATAACATAGCCTTCGTGTCTTAGTTTTTGCCTGACTTTGCGCACACCATAACGACCTGAACTTTCTTTCCAAATACGTTTAATCTGTTCAGCATGATGTTGATCATGTAGATCTCGTTTCGCTCGATGTTCCCTTGCGAAGCAATGCTTCTCATCGCAGAGATCTAGAGTCCGGTAATAAGTTGAAGGTGCGATAGGTAAAATCCTACAAATCGCCTCGACTCCGTACGGCTCTTTATTATTATGGATAAAATCCATCATTATTTGTGTGGGCGGTCGAGCTCCGCCTGGGCGAAAAAAGCGGCTGCTTTGCGTAGAATTTCATTGGCACGTTGCAGCTCTTTATTTTCACGTTCGAGCTGTTTAATACGTTCTTGATCTGAAAGCTGCTGTACTTTAACTGGATTTTGTTGATCCAAATATTTTTGATGCCAGGAACGTAGTGTTTCAGGGGTACAACCAATTTTAGGTGCAATTGCTGTGATTGCAGCCCAAGTAGAAGGATAATCTTTTTCGGATTCAATCAATAATTGAACCGCTCTGTCTCTGATTTCAGGAGTATATTTTGGTTTTGTCATTGGGACATTCTCTCAAGAAAAATGGTCTCCGACAAACCCGGTACGGTTCAAAATGACGATGCTTGTCCTTTACGTAGTGCACGCATGACTTCAATACCTTTAATTGTGGCATAAGCCGTCTTCATAGATTTGAATCCTAATGTGGCCCTGATGATCCGCTTTAGCTTGCCATGATCACATTCAATCACGTTATTTTTATACTTAATCTGCCTGTGCTCAAGGTCTGGTGGACATTTACCTTCCCGTTTTAACCGTGATAAAGCACGTCCATATGTGGGTGCTTTATCCGTGTTGATCACTTGTGGAATTTGCCACTTCTTCACATTATTTAAAATTTTTCCAAGAAAACAATATGCTGATTTGGTATTACGTCTAGAAGAAAGATAAAAATCAATGGTATCGCCACGTTGATCGACTGCACGATACAGATAAGACCATCGTCCATTCACTTTTACATAGGTTTCATCAATATGCCACGAGCTCAGATCTGTAGGATTACGCCAATACCAGCGTAAACGTTTTTCTATTTCAGGAGCATAACGTTGAACCCAACGGTAAATAGTCGTGTGATCAACATTCACACCCCGTTCGGCCAGCATTTCCTGCAGTTCACGATAGCTAATGCCATATTTACAATACCAGCGCACAGCCCAAAGAATGATTTCGCCCTGAAAATGCCGACCATGGAAAGGATTCATATGCTGCACCTTTAGCTAAAACAGTCTTCAGCTTACCATTCGTGGTTATTTGCAACAGTGCCAAATAGATTCATTTTCGATACTCTTACTTCAAAGCCAAAATTTTTCGGGCACCATTAAGTACGAATAAAGAAACCAGTATGCCAATGATTAAGTCTGGATAAGCTGATCCCGTCCACGCCACGAGTACACCGGCAAATATAACGCCCATATTTACGACAACGTCATTCGCCGAGAAAATCCAACTGGCTTTCATATGTGCGCCATCTTCTCGATGACCAGAAATAAGATATAAGCATGTCACGTTAGCTATAAGTGCGAGCAGGCCAATAACAATCATGAGCGTTGATTCTGGCTCGCTTCCAAACATGAATCGTCTAATGACATCAACAATCACGATAACAGCAAGTAATAACTGAATCCAACCTGCGAAATGGGCTGCTTTTATTTGAAATTTCGCAGCTTTTCCGACGGCATATAGTGCAATACCATAAACGGCTGCATCGGCAAACATATCTAGAGAATCAGCAATCAATCCTGTAGACGCAGCAATAATACCGCTGATGAATTCTATAAAGAAAAGTAGAGCATTAATACCTAATAACAGTTTAAGTACTTTAGCTTGTCTCACAGGATCAGGTTCATTAGGTATATCGCCTGAAGAAAGCTGTATTTCATCAAGTTTCGCCCCAAAACCCAGTCCTTCGAGTTTAGCCGTAATTTGCTGAATCCCTTCATTATGGAAGACTTTCAGTTTTCGATTGGGAAGATCAAAAGTAAGACCTTTAACTGCTTCAATATCTGCAAGAGCCATACGGACCATTTGCTCTTCAGCAGAGCAATCCATTTTAGGAATGGTGTAGGTACTTGTTTGCTTAGCCTGTTGATTGCTTATATAAGTTTCAGTCTTCACAAGCTTTGCACCAAAACCCAAAGCTTCAAGTTTGGTGGTTATATTTTCATCTTTTTGATTATGTAGAACCTTTAAAGAACGGTTAGGTAAATCAAAGATGAGTTTTTGAACACCATCAATTGAAGATAGCGCCATACGAACCATCTGTTCTTCCGCAGAACAATCCATTTTGGGAACTAAGTATTCACTCATGTAGTGCGAATCTTTTAAAACGTCTTCAGTGCTTAAATTTTCTTTGGGATCAGAACCACAACAGGATTGAGCGGTATCTTCACAACTGTTTGAAGTGTTACAGCAAGGAGATGAAGATTTTTTTTCTTCCTCTTCACCACAACAGCTAAGCGTATTATCACAATTCTTTGAATTGTTTGCTTCTGCAATTGATGGATGATTTTCTTGTTGAGATTTCTTATCTTCGCATGGTGTTTCTTTACTACATCCACAACCACTCATAATTATACCCATTAAAAAAATTATAAACTTTGAATATTAGAATCCCTATAGTTACTATAGAGTCAAGAATCTTTGGAAATACTAACTCAATGCATTTAAAAATTGGTGAACTCTCTAAAAAAACCTCATGTTCAGTATTAACAATTAGGTTTTATGAAAAGTGATGTGGGTATAGGATTTTAGACCACGCCTATAAGTGATAATCTACTCCCCAATAAGCATGGGAAATGCTTGTTTTTGGAGTCAACCATGACACGAAGAAAACGTCGTAATCATTCAGCAGAGTTTAAAGTTAAAGTTGCTCTCGCAGCAATTAAAGGCGACCACACACTCGCTGAACTTTCTACTCAATTCGACTTACATCAAAACCAAATCATCGATTGGAAAAATCAACTGCTTGAGCAATCAGTCAATATTTTTTCACGACCAACAGCACAACAAGAACCAGAGATTGACCTCAAAGCTCTACATGCCAAGATAGGACATCAGGCATTGCAAATTGATTTTTTAGAAGGTGCGCTCAGAAAAATAGGGCAGCTGAGCGGCAAAAAATGATCGATAAGACCCATCAACTTTCGGTACGACAACAATCGCAATTGATTCAAATCAATCGCAGTACGTTGTATTACAAGCCCAAAGAGATTTCATCAACTGATTTGAGTTTGATGCGTCTGATCGATGAAATTCATCTCGACTACCCATTTATGGGCAGTCGAATGATACGAGATATGCTACAGCGTCAAGGACATCAAATAGGTCGGCGTAAAGTCCGACGTTTAATGCGCTTGATGGGAATACATGCCTTGTATCCAAAACCCAATACCAGTAAGCCTAATCTTGCACACCGTATTTTCCCATATCTGTTGAAAAACATGGTCATCGATCACTCTAATCAAGTCTGGTGTACAGATATCACGTACATTCCTATGGCTAAAGGCTTTGTCTATCTGTGTGCAATTATAGATTGGCATAGTCGTAAAGTACTGGCTCATCGAGTATCGATCAGTATGGAAACAGACTTTTGCATAGATGCGTTGCAAGAAGCAATTGTGAAATATGGTTGTCCAGAGGTGTTTAATACAGACCAAGGCAGTCAATTCACAAGCGAGGCATTTTTGAATGAGTTAAAATTGCGAAATATCCGTATCAGTATGGATGGGAAAGGACGATGGATGGATAATGTGATGATTGAGCGTTTATGGCGCAGCGTGAAGCATGAGGAAGTCTATTTGAAGGCTTACGATACGGTTAAACAAGCGAAACAATCAATTGCTGAATATTTGGATTTTTATAACATGATACGTCCTCATTCAAGTTTGAATAAGGCAACACCGGATGAATTTTATGATCAACATTTACTAAAAGTAATGGCAGCATAATTTAAATATTTAGAGCGGATTTATCACTTATAAAACTGAATTGAGTGGTCTAATTAACGGAACCACATCAAAAATTACGTTGTTTACACAAAATTTAAGAAATTTTATCTCCAATTCAACTAATATTAAATCTGTATTTAATCAAAGGTATTTTTAAAATGTTCCTAGATTGGCCAGAACATACAGCACATGTCAAAAAATCATTTGGATCTTTAGGAAAAACTCACCCTAAAATGCTTCAAGCTTATTTAGCACTTAATGATGCTGCTGCTGCCGAGGCATTAGATATCAAAACACGTGAATTAATATCTATAGCAGTGGCAATCACTACGCGTTGTGAAAGCTGTATTTCAGTGCATGCAGAAGCAGCAATGAAAGCTGGTGCAACAGAAAGCGAAGTAGCTGGTGCTTTAGCTACAGCAATTCATTTGAATGCAGGAGCTGCATATACATTTGCTTTACGAGCTTTAGAGGCATATGAAGCACAGAAATAATATCTTTATTAGGTATTGAAAAAGATAATTTGACTAGAAAAACTGCTACATAATTATTTGAAAAAATTTAATGTACAGTCTCAAAAATGGGAGTTCAACAAAACTCCCATTTTTTATTATTGAGTCAGTTCTTAGTCGATGTAATGAGAATTTAATATAATAGCAATTACATTAAATTTCTTTAATTATCATAAAGATAATATCATTTTTAAAATTTCGTATAACGTGTATTATGTTAATTTTAGAGAAATTTCATAATTCTGATTTTTTAGCTTAGGCCTTTAATGCAAAACTCTTATTCCTCTTTAGAAGAAATTTCATCTCTTGAATCTTTTGTGATAACGAGTCATATAAGTTCATATCATCATAAAATGATGTACGGTTTACCGAAAAATTTTAAAAAAATAGTTAAAAATGATAGTAATGAAGCCTTTAAAATTAATGCTAAGGCGTACCACTCCTCTGTTACAGGTAAATTTTTAACTCATAGATCATCTGCATTATTTGATGACATAGTTGATCATCCAGAAAAGTTAAAAATAGACTCTCAGTTTCTTCAAACTCTTAAATCACTAAAGCTATACCCAAATGATATTTTTCCCGAATGGAATCAGCATATTGAAATATATAATATTTTACGTATCTTGCAATCTTCTTTATTATTGGCGCACTTATTACCTTGTTGGTTGAAGGCACTTATTTCAAAGAAGTAACCTATACCAGTTTACTTGCATTGTTTATTGTTGGATTAGGCATCTGTGCACAGAAGTTTAACTGGGGAAAGCATGCTCAAGATAAGCCAATGAACACTCAGGCGGACTTGACCAACAATCTGTAATGTTAAACTAATGTCAGATTGAGCAAAATTCAACATACACTAAAACCAATGGCCTCCCAGTGAAAGCCATTGGTTTTTTAGGCTAAACTCAGAAATAAGTTTAATTTTCACTCAAATGTTAGCCGCCGTTTTTATCTATCTTTTTGTATTCATATACTAGAAAACTGTCAGCCTGTTTGATATTGCAGAGCCCTTTCAGAAAAGAATTTTGTATAGATTGCCGCCTCACTTTTAAGTGCTTTCACTATTCCCTTTATTCTAATAATTTTTATCTTTGTACACGACAAAAAAAGATAACTCATTGAAATAATGGCATAATACTTGTTTTCTGAAGACGAATATGATGACACATTTCAATGAGTTATATCTCATCTTAAACAAATATCTAAAGTGGAACAAGTCACATGCAAAATGTTTTACACTGATTATGCTTGCATTAATTGTAAAACAGACATGTAATCTTTCTTCTGCATCTAAAGCCTTACCCATCAAGTGCTTACCACAATCATTTTATCGACGTATACAACGCTTCTTTGCAGGTCAGTATTTCGATTATCGTCAAATTTCTCAGTTAATTTTCAATATATTTTCATTTGATAAAGTCCAATTAACTTTGGATAGAACTAATTGGAAATGGGGAAAACGAGATATCAATATCTTGATGTTAGCCATCGTCTATCGTGGAATAGCGATACCTATTGTTTGGACATTGCTCAATAAACGTGGAAATTCAGATACAAAAGAGCGTATTGCTTTGATTCAACGCTTTATCTCCATTTTTGGTAAAGATCGTATTGTGAATGTGTTTGCAGACAGAGAATTTATCGGTGAGAAATGGTTTACATGGTTAATTGAAAATGACATTAACTTCTGTATACGTGTTAAAAAAACTTTATTGTGACCAATCACTTAGCCAAGAATCATAAAATTAGTGATTTATTTCGTCATCTTCAAGTTGGTCAAACTGAATGTCGTAAACGACGTATTTGGGTTGGTCGAGTGAAACTGTATATTAGTGCGCTACGATTAGAAGATGGAGAACTTTTACTTGTTGTTTCTCCTATGTTTAATGCTTCTGCTATTCGTGATTATGCATTACGCTGGGAAATCGAAACGTTATTTAGTTGTCTCAAAGGACGTGGATTCAATCTTGAAAATACTCGTTTAACAGACCCTAGACGAGTCAAAAAATTGATAGCAGTGCTAGCTATCGGTTTCTGTTGGTGCTATTTAACAGGTGAATGGCAACATGATCGGAAAAAAGCGATAAAAATAAAGAAGCATGGACGACTTTCAGTAAGTTTATTTCGCTACGGTTTGGACTATGTTCAAATGGCTATTCTACGTTTGATTGGTTTTGGAAAAAAAGAAGAATTTAAGAAAGTGCTAGCAATTTTAAGAAAGAAAAAGCCTGATAGGACAAGGGTCCTATGAAATTTGTCGTGTACAGAGAATTTTTATATAACACTTGAATAAAAAGCAAACGATTATCATTTACAGATCTCGCTAGTCAGCTTATCATTTCACAAACTTACAAATTCTCCGTATTTTCTTCACATTTAACCTATACATCATTTTAAGGATCTCTTGTGTTACTCCCTCAGTTCAAAAAATCAGTCCTCACCCTCTGCTTATTTCCCTCCATACTTTATGCAGCCGATACATACCCTACTGTGACGCTTAACCCGATAACTGTGCAAGCCGAAGGCAACTGGTTAGATGAAGCCAATGCACAGAAAGTACTAAATCATGCTGGAGCGCGTACAGTCATTCAGCGTGATGAGTTGATTAACCGAGGCGTAACTTCTGTCAAAGAGGCTTTACGCACTGTGCCTGGTATTCAAGCTCCTGAAAATGCAGGAACAGCTGGGAGTGATGCATCGTTAAGCATCGGTGTCCGTGGTTTAACGTCACGGTTTTCACCACGCTCACAGGTACTCGTGGACGGTGTTCCACTTTCATTTGCCCCTTATGGTCAATCACAACTCTCCTTAGCACCCACTAGCTTAGGCAATATTGAAAGCATCGACGTGGTGCGTGGTGCGGGCTCTGTTCGCTTTGGGCCACAAAATGTAGGCGGGATTATTAACTTTAACTCGCGTACAATTCCTGAAACCTTTGCTGGAACGGTAGACCTCACTACAGAAATTGCAGAAAACGGTCATGTAAAATTTAGCCCCAACTTATTTGTGGGTGGAACCTTAGACAACGGTTTAGGCTTAGCGCTGTTATATTCTGGCGTTAATGGAGAGGGTTTTCGCGATAAAAATGATGACTCTGACATCAACGATATTCGCTTAAAAGCAGCTTATACAATAGATGAATATGCAAAAATTAAAGCCAATCTACACCGCTACGATGCAGATGTAGATATGCCTGGAGGTTTAACCCCTGCTCAATTTGCTGAAAATCCATATCAGTCCTTGCGCAATCATGATTATATGAAAGGGCATCGTACTGACGGTTCAGTTAAATACAGCTATAAAAAAGATGACAATGCCTTTGAGCTTTTGGCCTATCACACTGACACCTTCCGTGATGCAGGAATGGAACGTAGTGGATCAAAACTGTACCAAACGGCGCCACGTAATTATAAAGTGACGGCAATCGAGCCACGGTATTCGCATGCGTACCAACTTGGGACTACTGAAAATGAAGTTTCTGTGGGCTATCGCTATCTACATGAAACTAGTGAAGAGGCGGTTAATCGTGCAAGCTATAACACGGTCACAGGCCCTACAAATGAATATGCTTGGACCAAAGCAGACGGGAAAACAGATGCACATGCATTGTTCATCGACAACCGCACAGATGTGGGTGCATGGTCTCTGATTCCTGGTGTTCGTTTTGAGAAAATCAAAACCACCGAAAATATGTACAAATTAAATAAAGATGCATCGGTACTCAACGGAGTACATGCTGAAAAATCCTATGATGCAGTATTACCAAGCTTTTCAGTCATGTATAAAGCCAATGATTTGTGGAATATTTTTGCAAACTACGGTAAATCTTTTGCACCACTACAATATAGCCAAATGGCTAATACCAATGCGTCAGGTGCCTATCTGACCATGCAAGGCTTGCAACCTGAAAAAGCCAATAATTATGAAATTGGTACACACTATTTAGACCCATATCTATCCCTAGAATTCACCCTGTTTTATATTGATTTTTCTGATGAATTAAAACGAGATGATGCAACTCAAACTTACTCAAATTTAGGTGCCACTGAACACAAAGGAGCCGAGTTCGGATTTAAATATAATCTCGGTGCAATCAGTGACGAACTCAGCGGTATTTCGCTATATGCCAATACCACTTACACCAAAGCAACCGCATCTGCTGGGGAAAACAAAGGACAAGATCTCGACTTTTATTCACAATTGGTCGGCAATGCTGGAATAGACTATAAAATTGATCAATGGACACTAAACACTAATTTCTACGGTCAATCTGGTCAAACCGCATCGGGCACCCATGATGCTACTGGACGCTATGGCAACATTCCTGGTTATGGTTTAGTGGGTGTTCGGGCATCCTATGATTTTTCCAACACACAACTCAATGGTCTCAAAGTGGGCTTCGGTGTGAAGAACCTATTTGACCGTGAATACTACACTCGTTCAGCGGATCAAGTCGGTGGAATGTATGTAGGTGCGCCACAAACGTATTATCTACAAACCTCATTTGATTTCTAGACACTCAATTCTAGAAAAGCAAATATTCAGGCAGAGACACCTCTCATTCATCTTTGCAAAAGTGATGTCCTCGCCTGAAACAACTTTCCCTTTATTTCTAGACAGCACCGAAAGCTGAAATGGATACTCTGTCTGATAAATGTCAGCCCCTCGGCATAAGTTGCTCAGCTCAACCTACAACCTTCAAATCTAATAAAAGATACTAGAAAAAGTGCTACATAATTATTTGAAAAAGTTTAATGTGCAGTCTCAAAAATGGGAGTTCAACAAAACTCCCATTTTTTATTATTGAGTCAGTTCTTAGCCTATGTAATGAGAATTTAATATAATGGAGATTGTATTAAATTTCTTTAATTATCATAAAGATAATATTATTTTTTTTGAATTTCGTATAAGGTGTATTATGTTAATTTTAGGGAAATTTAAGAATCTCTATGCAATGGTTTATTCAATATTCTTTGATTTCTTATCTTTTAGGTTAATCAGAAATAGCCAATAACATAAGCCAGGAAATAGAGCCATAAAGATAGTCCATGTATCTGTATACATCTTCCACCACTCTTTCGAAATTTCTCCTGTGTGACTCCATCCAAAAAGAATAAAAAATGGAGTAGCAATAATTATAGAGGCAATACAGATAGTTAATAAATTAAGACTGTTATAACGATTTAAAAGAATTGAGAATATGAAGCTGAAAGGTACAGTCAAAATACAATAAGCCAAGTAGACAAGACCGTGCCCTACAAGAACCACTAAAATCGAGTATAGGCTGTATTCCTGATTCATTACGATAAACAGGACTGCTGTGAAAAAAAGTAGTGGTAAAGGAGAAAGTAAGAGAGCTTTTACTATTTTTTCATTTGAGTATTTCACTAATTTAATTCTCTTATCTACTCAATAAATAATAATACTATAACGATTTTATTGGAGGTTTTTTGATTCTATTTAACATAATGGCTGTTATACGAAACCAAAGTGTTAGAACCCATTTAAAGTGTCTATATTCTCACCAATAAAAATGTCTAGTTTATGATGGCTTAAACATCATGGACTGGATATGAAATATAGATGCTGATCACTATGTCTGACAAAGAAATTCAACGTCTTGCTGTTCTGCAAGACGTTCGAGATCATCGTATTACACAAGTCCGTGCTGCTGAAATCCTTAATCTTTCAACCCGTCAAATTACCCGGTTATTACAGAAGCTCAATCAAGATGGTGTTTCAGGTATGGCGCATGCCAGTCGTAGTCAACCTGGCCATCGTCGCCATGATGATTTATTAAAATCAAAATGTCTTTCCATTATTTCTGAACATCTGCTGGGATTTGGACCTACCTTGGCCCATGAGAAGCTCAGCAGCATGTTTGACCTGAATATCCCGGTAGAAACGCTTCGGCGCTGGATGACTGCAAATGACCTCTGGATTCCACGATCCAAGCGCCTTAAACGTCCATATCAGCCACGTTATAACCGGGATTGCTTCGGTGAGCTAATCCAGATTGATGGCTCATATCATGACTGGTTCGAAGGACGCGCTGCTAAGTGCTGCTTGCTGGTTTATATCGATGATGCCACTGGAAAGCTGTTGCATCTGCGCTTCTGTGAGGCGGAAACGACCTTCGACTATATGCTTTCAACCCGAGCCTACATTGAACAATACGGTAAGCCTCTGGCCTTTTATAGCGATAAACATTCGGTCTTCCGAGTGAACCAGAAATCGAGCCAGGACAGCCAGATCACGCAATTTGGGCGGATTCTGAATGAGTTAAATATTGATATTATCTTCGCCAACTCACCCCAGGCCAAAGGCCGTGTGGAACGTGCCAATAGAACACTCCAGGATCGCCTGATCAAGGAAATGCGCCTAGAAGGTATCTGTTCAATTGCCGAGGCAAATGCCTGGCTGCCCTGCTTTATTGAGCATTTCAATCAGAAGTTTGCCAAGTGTGCGCGAAACTCAAAGAATTTACATCGGCCATTAACCGAATCTCATCTTGAACTGGATGATATTTTTACCTGGCAGGAACCGCGTAAGGTCACCAAGAATCTGACCCTGACCTATGACAAATGTATTTATCTGCTTGAACCGACAGAGCTGAATCATAAGCTTGTTGGGCAATATATTTCATTTCTGGAGTACCCAGATGGCACTGTGGCCCTCATGCACGAGGGACGAAAGCTCAACTACAGCATTTTCAATAAATTAGCTGGGCTACAGCAGAATGAGATCGTTGAGAATAAACGGTTAGGTACAGTTCTGGCACATATTCAGCAACAGCATGAAGAGTTGGAAAAACAGAATAAACGTTCCCGTCTCAAGAAAAGTATGCCGAGTCGTAAAGCTCAGAAAGCTGTTATTGAACAAAGAAAGTTAAATCCTGTGCTTGACTCTTGTGGTTAAAAACAGGACATTTTAAATGGTTTATCGCATAGACATTTTAATTGGTGAATAACACAAAGTAGGACATTTCTACTTGGGAATAACACAAAGTGATAGCTCTCGTTTTTTGATATCGAAACTGCTAAAATGCATATACGCCATTGACGTATAAAGAGTCTATGTTATTCATTGAAACCAGCATCTTTACCAAGCAAATTAAAGACCTTGTATCTGATGAGGAATATCGTCAACTTCAACAAGATCTATTGGTTCAGCCGGATAAAGGTGACTTAATCAAGAATGGCGGCGGCATTCGAAAAGTACGTTGTGCTCAAGGTAACAAAGGTAAAAGTGGCGGCATTAGAGTAATTTACTATTGGGTAAATGAGGATGATCAAATCTTTTTCTTAGTGGCTTATCCAAAATCTGTAAAAGATAATTTAACGGATAAAGAAACCGCCATTCTGCGCCAACTCGTGAAGGAGCAATTTCATGGATAACAACTTATTTGATGACTTAGTTGCTTCGATTAAAGAAGCAGGAGCAATTAAGCGTAAAGAGATCAAGGCAAGTCGAATTACAGAGCTTGAATTGCCTGATATTAAAGAAGTACGTGAAAAGACCGGTTTAAGTCAAAGTGAGTTTGCTGCACGTCTACATATTAGTCCACGTACCCTTCAAAATTGGGAGCAAGGCCGACGCTATCCAACTGGGCCAGCAGCCACATTAATTCGTATTTTAGATGCCCATCCAAGTCTAATTTGAAAAAAATAATTAGAAATGGGAGCTTAAGTTAAGGCTCCCATTTTTGACTTCGTATAACGTGTATTATATTGATTTTAGAAAATCTTTAGAATCACTATGAAGATCATCAATTCAATTACGAATTACTTTATATTGTTTTCTATACAATAGTTTTTCCATTTATTTTTAAAGTCTTCTACAGCTTTCTCTGCTTCTTCCTCTTTGGCATAGACAGGTGATTTCTTTACTTCATCTACTATCTGATTAAAAATTTCACCTTCCTCTTTGAAGAGATTGCTATAAATACTTTTAGCTTTTTCTACGTCTGAACCCATTTGATGAAAAGTCATCAATGTGTCTGCTGCATATGCAATTCCATCACATTGTTCATTGTCATCCGCGTATGAAAAGGAACAAGTTAGTAATAATATCGAGAAAATTATTGGTTTTTTCATAATGGGAAATTTCATTTTAAAAATGAATACTAAAAGATTTCTATGGATATTAAAATCCATAGAATTTTACTTCATTTAACATAATAGAGCTTATACGAAACCAACTTTAAAATATTATTGTTTTTCATATAGTTAAAAATTTTTAACCGATCTAAAAAACAGCAAAAAGCCGACTAGGAAACAAGTCGGCTTTTTATTGAACAGATTTGTCACTTTCAGCCAATAAAATTGACCAAAAAAAACTCTATTTAGCTTGAGTGATACAATTTTGTGATACATTATTGTATATACAAATTTGAATGTTTTTTATGGAACAGTATTTTGAATGGGATGAGGCTAAGAATCGAAAGAATCAGAAAAAGCATGATATCTCTTTTGAAACTGCCAGCCTTGTATTTGAAGATCCTCTGAGGATCTCAATCCAAGACAGACATACCAATGGGGAAGAGCGTTGGCAAACCATTGGTAAAGTTAAAGGCGTACTGATGTTATTAGTTGCTCATACCATCTTTGATGAAGATGACTGTGAAATCATACGAATCATTAGTGCAAGACAAGTAACCAAAGCGGAGCGAAATCAATATGAGCATGGTTAGATATACACGCGAAGAGCTGAATGAAAACTCCAGTGACAAGCAAGATGCTGAAATTAAACGCTTGCTTGCTCAGGGAGCTGTGCCTGATGATCAATTAGACCTATCTGATATTCCCGAAATCACCGACTGGAGTAATGCAGTTCGTCATGGGCAATTTTATCGTCCAGTGAAGCAACAGACTTCAGTTCGTCTAGATGCTGATGTACTCGCATGGTTGAAATCACAAGGTAAAGGCTATCAAACACGTATGAACAAAATTCTACGTGAAGCAATGCTCAATGAACGTAAAAATCATAGATAAAAAAGGGAGTTATATCCTCCCGAGTGAAAGTATTATGCTAATTCAGCACATATCAGAAAATATGCTTATACAAAAATTAATATTAATGTTTAAAAGTTTTACTATAAAATTTTTATGTGCAATTTTTATTAGTCTTTTCATACTGAGTCAAGCTGCCCACGCAGCCAATAATTTAGAACCTATGACTAGTGCAGAATGTTTGCAGGATATCAATTTTACTGCTAATTTTTTATTGGAAAATGATGCAGGAATAAAAGGAAAGAGTTGGGTAACATATCCTAAAAATATTCAAACAATTTTAGATACTCAGAAAAAAGAAACAATTAAAGTAAAAAATATTAAAAATTGTGAAGACATAATAAAACCTTTTTTAAAAGCTATCCGTAAAGGACATATTGGTTTAGATAATAAATCTATAGCAAGCTTTTTTCAGAAAAGCTCAATATCTCAACAAGATGATTTTGTTACAACTAAAAAATTATCAGATTTAACTTCTTATATTTTTATCCCCTCCTTTGAACCATCGATAAAATTTCAGCTAGATAAAATAATTGATAACAATCAGGATAATATTTTAAATGCAAGATATTTAATTCTTGATGTACGCAAAAACTCAGGCGGGCAAGATGATTCAGCAGAAATATTATTTCGATTGCTTGGTGAGGCAGAATATTGGATCGAAATGCCAAAAATTTATACTTCTGATGCAAACATTCAAACATATAAAAATCTTGAAAAGATTATCTCAGATATAAAAACAAAAGAATACTTAGCGGAAATAATAAAGAGAATGGAACATAAAAAAAATGATTGGGTCTATGTACAAGGTGATACGTCATTAGTTTCAGAAAAAATAGATAAAATAGATGTATTAGCGAACCCTATAAAAGTTGTGGTTCTCACTGATGAAGACAGTGCTAGTTCCGGAGAGGAATTTATCAAATCTGTAAAACAGAATCCAAAAGTTGTGACAATAGGTAGAAACACCTATGGAGCATTAGATGCATCTAATTTAAGAGAAGTTCAAACTCCATCTAAGAAATTATACTTATCCTATGCAACTACTTATGTTCATCGTCATACAGGACAAGAAATTGACAATATTGGTATTCCACCACATATCCTGCTACCAAAGCCAGTAGACCAGCAAGCTTATGAAAATGAAATAAAATTTTCTCAAGATTACTTAGAAAAAGAAAAATGGAAGCATTAAAATTGAGCCTGTAAATAAAACTTTGTAAACACTTAAACTCCCCCCCCCCAATATTGTTGCGGTCGAATGAAGGTGTGGAAGTTGATATCTATTTAACATAAAATCTCTTATGCGAAATTCACATCAAATTCAAGACAGAAAAAATCCCGACAGAATGTCAGGATTTTTGTTGATTTTCACTATTCTGATGTGGGTCTAGGATTTTAGACCATGCCTATAAGTGATAATCTACTCCCCAATAAGCATGGGAAATGCTTGTTTTTGGAGTCTTTATTCACATACAAAGTTCTAATTTATTATGGATTATGCAGAATGTTTATTTATTCCAAAATTCCTCAGTATGTTCAAGCTTCAAAGGAATATACTTTCCGTCTTTAACTAAAATAGAAAAATAATAACGTTTGGTACGATGAATAATCATAGGTTCATAAAGCCCTGTCCCAGCTAAATCATCTATTAAAAGTTTACATTCATATCCAAGATTATCTCTAATTACATCCGATTCACAACCTAAATCTTTCATATTATCGATTACCTTTTCTACTGTTGAATAAGGCCAATAAGATATTTTTTCATTAGCAATATCAGCATCATACTGACTATTAATCGCTACTGTTGAAGGGTCAACCTCATGATTAAGTAATTCTCTTCCAAATGGCATATAAAGCATGTCTTTTTCTGTATTTTCCATTTGTTCTTTAAACATTTGTTTCAATAGGCTTTTTACATTTGGTTTTTTTTCAATAGCTCCAAATAAATATGAAGTACTATTAGCTGAAAAATGCGGTTTAATAAAACCAAATATAAGGAAAAGACTAATCGCAGACATAGCAACGATTATATTTAATTTTACTTTCATAAACAATAATTTAGATTTAATTTAAAGATGTATTTTATATTAATAAGATGGAATTTATCAACGTAAGTTACTTATAATTAGACTATAATTTTGAAATTTTGAGAAATAAATAGGAAATATAAGAAGATGGTTTTTAGGAACGTTTTAATTAGTACTATCTTTGTTTGTTCATCTTTATTTGGAATGAATGTTTTTGCTAACTTTCAACAAGTACCACCTGAAAGAATTAAGTCATTAATGGAGGAGGCTGATCAAGGAGTTTCTCAATCACAGTACCTTCTTAGATATGCATATTTTACAGGTTCTAGTGTACCAAGAGATTTAAATCTGTCGATGTATTGGCATCAAAAGGCAGCCGATCAAGGACATATGATGTCTCAGTTTAACCTCGGACTTTTTTATGGATCTAGTCCATTAAACGATTATACAGCATCAGCAAAATGGTATCGCAAAGCTGCTAATCAAGGACATTCAGGTTCTCAACATAGCCTCGGGGATTACTATTTTTTCGGTAGGGGTGTTCCTAAAGATATAAATCAAGCTAAAAAATGGTATCGCAAAGCTGCTAATCAAGGACATCCAATTGCTATAGGTAAATTAAGAGCATTACAGTAATAATCTATCAATAGACTATAGGTAAAAGATAATAAAATTAAATGATAAATATTTTATCATTAGACTATATATTTTAATCTAATGATAGTATTATCATAATACTTAAATAAATAAGATTAAATGAGAAATGACAACTAGAATTTATGTACGTGCCAGTACTAAAGATCAAGATGCAGAAAGAGGGCAGAGTAAAACTTGAAGTGCGACATAAACCACCTAATTAATTTAAAGGGTTTATGGAGTATATAAAATTGTCATACCATCATCTTAACTTTGAAGATCGTACTGCATTAATGCTTGAGTCAAGAAAAGAAGGCTTTTCACCAAGAAAATTTGCTGAACTCATTAAAAGACATCCGAGTACGATCTATCGTGAGCTTAAAAGAAATAGCATCAATGACGTTTATCAAGCTCAATATGCTTCTGATAACACCTTCGCTAGACGTAGACGCGGTCACAGAAAACTCAAAATCGATTCAATCCTCTGGAAATTTATTGTTGAAGCGATCCGTTGTTTATGGTCTCCTCAGCAAATAGCAAAGCGTTTAAAGACATTTCCTGATTTGGATCAAACAATGAATGTAAGCCATACAACGATTTATTCAACGATACGAGCATTACCAAAGGGTGAGTTGAAAAAAGACTTATTATCCTGTCTGCGTCATGAAAATAAAAAGCGAAAAGCTAACGGTGAACCTAAAAAAGATTCTATATTACAGGATATTAAAACTATTCATGAGCGCCCAGCCGAAGTTCAAGAAAGAAAAATACCGGGTCATTGGGAAGCTGATTTAATTAAAGGTAAAGACAATAAAAGTTCGATAGCAACACTTATTGAACGAAATACACGGCTCTGTATCTTGGCAACATTACCTGATGCAAAGGCAGAATCAGTGCGCAAGGCTTTAACTGAAGCTCTGAAATATTTACCTGCAGAACTGCGTAAAACGTTGACCTATGACCGTGGACGCGAGATGGCAGAACATAAAATACTTGAAGAAGATTTAGGCATAGATGTATATTTCTGTGACCCACATTCACCCTGGCAAAAAGGCACATGCGAAAATATGAATGGTTTAATTAGGCAATATTTACCTAAAGGGATTGATTTAAATCAGGCAGATCAGCATTATTTAAATCAAGTTGCCATGTCACTGAATACTCGTCCTAGAAAAGCGTTAGATTGGCTTACACCATTAGAGAAATTTGCTCAGCTTGTTGATTATCATAAGACTTTTCAAACTGTCGCACCTCATGTTTGAATTCGCCGAGCATTAGATGATTTAAGAGCGTTTGCTAAAGCCAGTAAAGGTGATGTTAAGGAATATATTGAGAATGAATCAGGCACAAAGCTAGATAGACCTATTTTAAATCAGTTATTAGATGAATCGAAGAACGGCGATATATTGCTAGTTGAAAGCGTAGATCGTTTATCTAGGCTCTCTCAAGCTGATTTTGATATATTGAAAGGGCGTATAAAAGAAAAAGGTTTGAAGCTAGTTGTTTCTGATCTACCAACTACACACATGCTTATTAGTTCAACCGATACAATTACAAGCTCTATTCTTCACTTAGTAAACAACATGCTTATAGACCTATTGGCTACTATGGCTCGACTAGATAATGACAAACGTAGAGAACGTATTAAGCAGGGTTTGGAAAGAAGTGGATACAAGCCTACAGGAAAGAAAGCTGATACTGCTAAACATGAGCGAATTAAAGCATTAAATGAAAAAGGATTAACAAAAGAAGAAATAGCTAAAGCCATAGGATGTGGTATTGCTACCGTTTATAGAGTAGTAAAAACTAATAATTCTATTGAATGAAAATAGGTAATATAGTAATTTCCTTTAAACTCAAAAGCTTAAAAATACTATTAGGAATTATACTACTCACTCTTAATAATACCTATGCCTCAATGAGAGCCTAGCAAAAGGTTTTTTAAGCAGTACAGAAATATGTTTGTATAAGATAAAAGTAGATATAGTTGAAAAGTATTAATTAAAGCCTTTATGTGTAAAGTATTAATAAATAATTTTGGAAACAAATAATGAAACTATATAAGATATTAACTGCTATTCCATTAATATTTGCAATTTCTTTAAGCACCCAAGCTGAATCATTTAAGCTTTTAAGTATAAAAATGGCTAAGCCTGATCCAAGTTTTCCACCTGCTACTATAAAAAAATACCAAGCTTTAAAGCCTGTAACCGTAAAATACAATTACGGGCTTGATACTTATGATGAACCTGTTTTATATATAAATTATTCAAAGAAAGAAAGCTCATTTCAGGATCTTACAAATTGGTCTAGCATAGTTGATAATATAAAAGATCCTATTGTTGTAAATAATATAATTAAACTGATGCCAAAGAAAATTAATAATAACTGTAGCTATGTAGGTACTGCTACTGTAATGGTAAAAAATATAGAGTTAATTATTCCTGAAATAGCAAGTGAAATAAATTTTTATTCTGATATTACTAAAGTAATTAGTATTACTAAACCTAAAGCAGAATGTAATAAGTACTAATTATGATTTAACTTAATTTTTCTAATCTTTTGTCCTTGTTTAGTTTTGCTAGCTTTAGGTATTTTTGATTGCGTTAATCGAATACCTTTTAAAGCATTTATCTCTGTCTTTGTTTGATCTTTAGATAGGTAACTATATCTGTGAACTGCATCTTTTAGCTGTGATTGATCGCTCAAATCATGAAAATAATTATGTTTATTATTTCTCTGTACACGACAAAAATAGATAACTCATTGAAATAATGTCACAATAATTGTTTTCTAACGACGAATACTATGATACATCTCAATGAGTTATATCTTATCTTAAACAAATCTCTAAAATGGAACAAGTCACATTTAAAGTGCTTTGCGCTCATCATGCTTGTGATTATTTTAAAGCAAACATGTAATCTTTCTTCTGCATCTAAAGCCTTGCCCATCAAGTGCTTACCACAATCATTTTATCGACGTATGCAGCGCTTCTTTGCAGGTCAGTATTTTGATTATCGTCAAATTTCTCAGTTGATTTTCAATATGTTTTCATTCGACCAAGTGCAACTGACTTTAGATAGAACCAATTGGAAATGGGGAAAACGAAATATTAATATCCTGATGCTCGCAATCGTTTATCGTGGAATAGCGATACCTATCCTTTGGACATTGCTTAATAAACGTGGAAATTCAGATACGAAAGAGCGCATTGCTTTGATTCAACGCTTTATAGCCATTTTTGGTAAAGACCGTATTGTGAATGTGTTCGCAGACAGAGAGTTTATCGGTGAGCAGTGGTTTACATGGTTAATTGAACAAGACATCAACTTCTGCATTCGTGTTAAAAAAACTTCATTGTCACCAATCATTTAGGAAAGAATCATAAAATTAGTGATTTATTTCGCCATCTTAAAGTTGGTCAAATTGAATGTCGTAAACGACGGATTTTGGTTGGTCGGGTGAAACTATATATAAGTGCACTACAGTTAGAAAATGGAGAGCTTTTACTCGTCGTTTCTCCTCAGTTTAATGCCAATGCTATTCAGGATTATGCATTACGCTGGGAAATTGAAACCTTATTCAGTTGTCTCAAAGGACGCGGGTTTAATCTTGAAAATACGCGCTTGACAGACCCTAGACGAGTGAAAAAATTGATTGCGGTGTTAGCTATAAGCTTCTGTTGGTGTTACTTAACGGGTGAATGGCAACATGATCAAAAAAAAGCGATAAAAATAAAGAAGCATGGACGACTCTCAATGAGTTTATTTCGCTATGGTTTAGACTATGTTCAAATGGCGATTCAGCGTTTAATTGGTTTTGGGAAAAAAGAAGAGTTTAAGGAAATTTTGGCAATTTTAAGAAGGCAGAACCCTGATAGGATAAGGGTTCTGTGAAATTTGTCGTGTACAGAGATGATTCTTATAAATTATTGCCTAATTTTAAACTTTCTCTAAAATTAACATAATGCACGTTATGCGAAGTAAAAAAAAAAATGGGAGCTATAAGCTCCCATTTTTAGTCTTTAATGCGCTTTTTAGCTTCGTCATAAACTATGCTATCAGCTCGTTTCCCGACTGTGATGAGCAAGATAACTACCTGATCATCTTTAACTTGATAGACAAGTCTGACACCAGCTTTTAATAATTTAATTTTATAGCAACCTGCAAGATCCCCTCTAAGCATATTCTTTGGAATATGTGGCTGCTCTATGACTTTGGCTAGTTTCTTCTTAAATTGATCTCGTATAGCAACAGGGAGTTTTTCCCATTCTGCTTTAAAGTCTTTGTGACGTAAAAGCTTATAAGTCATCTAATGTGACTTCCTCAAACATCTCTTTAGGGTCATTAATGCGCTTACGGACAAGAGCTAATAATTCTTCATCTTCTTCTGAAAGCAGAGCTTTTTTGACAGGTAGTTTCCCAGTCGTAGCAACATATTCAAGAATACTAGTAAAGAAATCTGTAGGTGCAATACCTTGTTCTTTAAGGATGGAATAGGATTTTTCTTTAAGGGCTTCATCGACCCTGAAGTTAACAGTAGCCATCATATCTCCCAGTTATTTAATGTGCTAAGAGTACTGTAATGCAAATTGCATTACAAGTCGACTTCGTATAACAACCATTATGTTAATTTTAGAAAAACTTCAAATGAGCTTACTGCTCAAGCAAGACTCCTGTCTAGCTTCACAATCCAAGTGTCTGACTTACGATTATTGTTTTAGATCCTCAAACATCCTGTTCTATGGAATCATCAAATGATGACTTTAATTTGACGTTTATGCTGATACATTTTTTCATCTGCTTCAATTACTGCCATTCGTAAATTTTTACTTGGTTCACGTGCCGCAACACCAAGAGCAGCATTAATTCCAGCATTTTGTAAGGACTTTAAAAGCCGATTCACCAATTTCTGAGTATTTTCTAAAGTCGTTTCAATATTTAGAATGCCAAACTCATCTCCTCCTAAACGCGCGACTAAATCATTGGAGCGTACATTTTTCTTTAAGATTTGGGCCGTTTTTTGGATCATCTGGTCTCCAGCCGAATGACCAAATTTATCGTTTATAGCTTTTAAGTCATTTAAATCTATCATAATCACTGTGGTTGGATGTCCGTACGTTTTACATCGATCTTCCTCTAAATCCAAAAATGTATCCCAAGCACGACGATTAAAAACACCCGTTAAATGATCGGTTAATGAATCCATTTCAAGCTTTTCACTAACTCTTTTTTGTTCATTAATTTTAAGTTCATTTTGTAAAATTCGACTAAGTAATAAACTTAATAGCTCTAATAGATCACTATGTTGTTCTATGCTTTGAGGCTGTACTGATGGATCAATAGCACATAATGTGCCGAAAATAGAACCATCCTCATTGAATAAAGGTTGCCCAATATAGGCGTTTATATCGACCAGTTTGTTGATGCCTGCTTCTACATACAGTGGAATCTTTTTCGAATCAGGTGCTATGCGTGGCCCTTTATCTAATACCATCTTAGAGCAGTATGAGTCAGCCCAATTGAAGACCTGTCCTGCCTGTACTCCATATCCATGATCTTTAGCTTGCAAAACTATCCAATCATTACTTTCAGTACGAGTAATCATCCATAAAGCAAAGCCTAAGTGATTATGTAAATACTCTAAAATTTTTTCACCAGCATCTTTAAAATCTTTAAAATTTTCATAAGAAGGGATCATAATTACTCACTATTTTGATTAGGATTGAATCTAGAAGTGGCAAAATGCTATTTAATAGGACCAATAGAAACTTTAATTCTCATTGTATATACATTTACAAGCTTAATCTAAAAAATAGAGAATAAAAAAGCCCGACATCCTGTCGGGCTTTTTTATTAACTATCTAAATCAAATTTCCACATTAAAGAAAACTTTGCAAACCTTTAGCAGGATCTGTTTCACGTGCCGCTTGAGCATCTGCTACAGTCATACCTAAGGCCTTAGCAACGCCTTGCCCATAAGCTGGATCGCAAGCATAACAGTTGCGGATATGACGGTATTTGATGAAATCTAGCGCATCACCCATCGCTGCGGCCGTGTTATTAAACAGGGCCTGTTTCTGCTCATCATTCATCAAATTGAACAGGGCACGTGGCTGGCTGAAGTAATCATTGTCATCTTCACGGAAGTCCCAGAAATCAGCATCACCGGTAATCTTTAATGCTGGTTCTTTAAACTGAGGTTGTTCCTGCCACTGGTTAAAACTGTTCGGTTCATAATGTGGCAATGAACCATAGTTGCCATCCATGCGGCCCTGACCATCACGACGATTAGAGTTTACAGGGCAGCGTGCAGCATTGACCGGAACCTGTGAATGATTTACACCAACACGGTAACGCGCTGCGTCGGCATAGTTCACTAAACGTGCCTGTAACATACGGTCCGGTGAGTAGCTGATGCCCGGTACAAGATTACTAGGTGCAAAGGCTGCCTGTTCTACATCCTGGAAATAGTTTTCCGGATTGCGGTTCAGCTCAAATTCACCGACTTCAATCAGTGGATAATCGCCCTTCGGCCAGACTTTGGTCAGGTCAAATGGATGATAAGGCACTGTTTCGGCTTCCAGTTCTGGCATGACTTGAACGTACATTTTCCATTTTGGATAGTCGCCACGTTCGATGGCATCAAACAGGTCGGTCTGGCTGCTTTCACGGTCTTTGGCAATCAAGTCTGCTGCTTCAGCATCGGTCAGGTTCTGGATGCCTTGCTGGGTACGCATATGGAATTTCACCCAGAAGCGTTCATTTTGGGCATTGATAAAACTGAAGGTATGGCTGCCAAAACCATGCATATGACGGTAGCCAGCAGGAATACCGCGATCCGACATGACAATGGTCACCTGATGCAAGGCTTCAGGCAATAATGTCCAGAAATCCCAGTTATTGGTGGCACTGCGCTTGTTGGTTTTCGGGTCACGTTTGACTGCTTTATTCAGGTCAGGGAACTTGCGGGCATCCCGTAGGAAAAATACCGGAGTATTGTTGCCAACTAGATCCCAGTTGCCTTCTTCAGTATAGAATTTCAGGGCAAAACCGCGAATATCACGTTCTGCATCGGCCGCACCACGTTCACCCGCCACCGTTGAGAAACGCGCAAACATTTCGGTTTTTTTGCCGACTTCAGAGAAAATTTTAGCGCGGCTATATTGGGTAATATCATTGGTCACGGTAAAGGTACCGAAAGCACCTGAACCTTTGGCATGCATACGACGCTCTGGAATCACTTCACGGACAAAGTTGGCCAGTTTTTCATTCAGCCATAAATCCTGGGCAAGTAAAGGTCCACGCGCACCTGCCGTCATACTGTTCTGATTGTCGACCACAGGGGCACCAGCTTCAGTAGTCAGGTGGGTAACAGGACATTTTTTAGGGTCTTGACTCATACTATTAACTCCCGTTTCTTTTAATTTAAATTTCCTACAGAAATTTAATATTTTCAATCCTATCTTACCCTTTACTTGCTTATTAAAATATTAAACTAAGGATATTTTTGAAAATTTATAGCCAACTGATTTAACATAAATCTCTTATACGAAACGTGTTTTTAATATTACTTTAAGATCAGTATCTTATCGTTATTCATACCCTCTGGAACGTTCTCGTTCAACCGACTTGGAAACAAGTCGGTTTCTTTTTAAGCAAAACTGTAACTTTTAGCCAATAAAATTGATCAAAAAACATTCGTTTTTGCATTTTTTCCTGATTTCTCAAGGGTCACAGTTCAGAAATAATCCCCAATTTCTGCGGACAACTCTTGGGATAAAATAGGCCAACTTTGTAAGCTAAAACTTACACAGATTTAAGGTTTTTGCGGATTGGTAATTCAACGCATTAATCCTATGATGAATACATAAGGGAACTGGATGTTTCTAGAAAACAAGAATAAGAAAATAGCGCAAGGAATGGGCAGCACGAGATCAGTAAGACTAGCAACCCGATATGAAAAAGCCCGACAGGATGTCGGGTTTTTTTTATGGCTTAAATTTCTATAACTGAGTATTGATCTGATAGCGTGTATTACGTCCCCCACCTTCCAATTTGACGATACATTTTTTCTCAAGTAAGTCTGATAAATGGCGAGTAGCTGTTGCCTTACTAATTTTAGCAACCTTTTGATATTGTGAAGCGCTAATACCATGTTCAAAGCCATTTTCTCCACCGTCTAATAAACGATTTAGAACTTTGCGCTGTTCTTCACTCAAGGCTAAATTTGAATATTTATGCCAAAACTGACTTTTAAACAATGTTCGACTTATCTGCGCTAAGGTTTTTTCAAGGCTATCATTCAATGTATCTAAAAACCAAACTAGCCAATCGGTGATATCAGAATCATTTTTTTGAGTTTGTTCTAATATCTCATAGTAACTTTTACGTTTATTCAATATCGCAGTAGACATAGCATATAAACGAATGCTCTGTTCATCCATTTGAGCTAAAGAAAGGTCTGTAAGTGTACGTGTAATACGTCCATTACCATCATCAAAAGGATGTAGGGTAACAAACCATAAATGGGTAATACCTGCACGTAACAGAGGATCAAGCAATGAATCATTTAGACTTTGATTAAACCAATCTATGAAGGCATTTAAGCGTTCTTCTAAGCCTTGTCTTGGCGGTGCTTCAAAATGCACTTTAGGATAGTCCAATCGACCTGAAACGACCTGCATAGGCTCTGCCCCCCTAAGTTGACCAATGCGTAAACGGTGCATTGTCCAATCTGGGTCATTGAAAAGCCAACGATGCCACTGCATGAGACGATTAACAGTCAATGGTTGCTTAACATCGTTAAGCGCATCTAGCATGATATTGGCTAAACCTTCTGATCGATCTGAGCTTGTATAAGGCTGTTCAAGTGTGACACCTAAGCGTTGAGCTAGAGATGATCGTAGTGAAAAAACATTGATCGTTTCGTTTTCAATCGCAGATGAAGCAACAATATTGGCAAGCAGAGTATCTAGGGTGAATTGCTCTTTTGCTAAATCATGCTGACTTTGCCCCAGAATAATCCCTATTTTTTGATGTATCTGTCTGGTTTTAGGTAAGATAACTGAATCTAGCCATGTAGAATTTGTCCAGTTTTCTGCTTGCCAAATCCATTTCTGCATTTTCAATCGCTCATCTAAAATTTCAGATGAGTTGAATATAGCACTTATTCGGCTCATAACAAGAGCCGAATATGATAATTAATCAGCTCATTTTTTATAGGACATTTTAAATGGTTTATCGCATAGACATTTTAATTGGTGAATAACAGAAATATATCGGCTTTTTTATAAACAAACTTGATATGTTTTTCCAAAAAATAGAGATCATTTGAGAATATTTGTATTTTCTACTTTTAAACTCAATTATTTTTAGGGGGATGACCTGAGAGCTATTAGCTCTCGTTTCTTACAATGCGTATCGTATTGGTTTTAAAATACTATCTATAAAATTTTAAAAATTTTTCCACTTACAGTACTTTGAAAAAACATTTCAAAACTAGGTCGAATATCTTCTCCATCAACGGTGATATGTCTTATATTTGAGTGAGATTGCGTATCGGCAAAATGATGATCTACTGTTGCTTGAATAGCTTGTTTAACCCCAAACTGGTCTTTTACGTTGAGAGTCTGTTTAAACATATATATCCCCTTAATAAAATTATAGTGGTAGAAATCTACCCCAATTCTTAATACTTGTTGATGTTGGCTCTAAGCAACTTTATGACTTAATTTAAATAGCTGATTTAAAGAAGTGTAAAATGTACGGCCATCCAAATTTAAATCAACCTCGATTCCAGATGAAAGAAGGACTCTTTTACCTACTTCGATTTTTTTTGAACCTTGACGTGTATTTTGCATTTTATGAAGAGGAATTAATGAAACAATAATTTCAGTACCATTTTTAGATTTTGCAATTAAATTACTTAATTTCAACAAATTACATCCTATTTTTTAGAAAAATTTTAATTTTAAAACAAATTTTGAAGTATAAAAAAAGCACTCATGAGTGCTTTTTATTACTGTCTATTATTACTTAGATAGCAACAATATTTACAGCATTCGGTCCTTTTTGACCTTGAGCTACACTGAATTCAACTTGCTGGCCTTCCATTAAGGTTTTGAAACCTGAACTTGCGATTTCGCTGAAATGAGCAAAAACGTCTGGACCTGATTCTTGTTGAATGAAACCAAAACCTTTAGTTTCGTTGAACCACTTAACAGTACCTTTAACAACATTTGAGTTTGACATAATATATCCTACTGATTTTTAATAATTTTTAGTCATTATATTGACCGATTATAACTTGGAAAATAATAAAGAATGAAACTTAAAATCTAAAAAACGAAGGATTATGACTAAAACTGCGATACTTAAGGAAGATTTACCGAAACGAGACTTTTTTTCTAGTTGAGTTAAATATACAGTAAAAAGAAAAATAATCAAGTTTTTTTAATAGTTATATTTATTTTTTTGATAAAAGAAAATTATATTTCATAAAAAAGCCTTATAGTCTCTCTCGGAACGGCTTTGTTGCACAAAGATTTGAAATGCAAAGCGCCCCTAATTGAGCCAAATTTAAGGCGTAACTTGGGTAAGTGGTCGACCTAATTCCGTAAATCTGTTAAGGACTGCTACACGTGCATGGATCTCATTCACTTGGCTATCAAAACTCCTTGCACTGAGTTTATCTCCTAATAATTTGATGCAATGCATCTTAGTTTCAACCAAACTTCGACGATGATAGCCTGACCATTTTTTCCATAGTGTCCTGCCTAAACGTTTAATTGTTCGAAGTAATTCATTTCGCTCTAGCGAGCTACTCTTTGTATCTTTCCATTGTTTCGCATTTTTTCTAGGTGGAATCACCGCATGCCCTTGCCGATCTGCAATGACCTGACGGCATTGCTTGGTGTCATAAGCTCCATCGGTATAAACAGAGTTAATCTGCTCATCTTGTGGAATCTGATTAAGTAAATCACCAAGCACCTGTGAATCACTGACATTATTGGTTGTAAGCTGAACTGCTCGTATTTTTAGGGTTTTAGCATCTATACCAATATGAAGTTTACGCCATTGGCGACGATATTCAGGTCCATGTTTCTTGCGTTTCCATTCGCCCTCACCTAGAAACTTCATGCCTGTAGAGTCCATGAGTAGATGCAGCCCATCGCTACTTTTTTGGTAGCTGATTACAATATCAATATGCTTTTGTCTTCTACAAAGCGTGGTGTAATCTGGAGCTATCCAATTTAATCCGCAAAGTTTAATCAGACTTTGCACAAAGCCAGTGACCATACGTAAAGACAGACGGAATAAGGATTTAATCATTAAGCAGCATTGGATGGCTGCGTCGGAGTAGGTTTGATTTCGCCCTTGTTTGCCTTTTGATGGCGCATACCATTGCGTAGCAGGATCAAACCAAATGGCAATATTTCCGCGACTCATGAGTGCTCGGTTATATGCGGGCCAATTGGTTGTGCGGTAGATTTTGTGTGTAGGCTTCTTCATTTGAAAATTATATCGCTGAAAAACCCTTTACAGATAGGTTTGTGCAACAAAGCCAATATTCAATCACCTCTGTTTTGTATAAGCCATTCACTGTTTCAGCCAAAGCATTATCGTATGAATCACCAGTCGTACCGACTGATGCTCGTAAATTTGCTGCTTCTAAACGATTGGTATAGCGAATGGAAAGATATTGAACACCCCTGTCGGAATGATGAATCACATTCTTTGGCATGCCTCGATCGTGCAATGCTTGCTCCAATGCATCGAGCACCATATCTGTATTCATTCGTGTAGATACTTTCCATCCAACAATTGCTCGTGAAAACACATCAATAATAAAGGCGGTATAGACCCAGCCTGAATGAGTTTGAATATACGTAAAGTCAGCAACCCACAGCTGATCTGGATGATCAGCACTAAAATTACGTTTCACTAAATCATCTGCTCTTTTTTGATCATCTCGGCTACGGGTGGTTTGTTTATTCTTACCACGCCAAACACCTTGTATACCTAGCTTCTGCATCAATCGAGCAACTGTACAACGTGCAATAACATAACCTTCACGTTTCAATTGTTGCCAGACCTTACGCACACCATATCGACCTGAACTTTCTTTCCAAATTCGTTTGATTTGCTCAGCATGATGCTCATCATGTAGATCTCGTTTCGCTCGATGTTCCCTTGCGAAGCAATGCTTCTCATCGCAGAGATCTAGAGTCCGGTAATAGGTTGAAGCTGCGATCGGTAAAATCCTACAAATCGCATCAACACCATATAAGTCTTTATTGTTATGGATGAAATCCACCATTATTTGTGTGGGCGGTCGAGCTCCGCCTGGGCGAAAAAAGCGGCTGCTTTACGTAGAATTTCATTGGCACGCTTTAATTCTTTAATTTCACGTTCCATTTGCTTCATTTTTTCTTGATCATATATCTGTTGTACTTTAATAGGATTTTGCTGATCTAAATGCTTTTGATGCCAGGCACGAAGTGTTTCAGGAGTACAACCAATCTTGGGTGCAATAGCTGTGATTGCAGCCCAATTCGATGGATAATCTTTTTCGGATTCAATCAATAATTGAACCGCTCTATCTCTGATTTCAGGGGTATATTTAGGTTTTTTCATCGGAACATTCTCTCAAGAAAGTTAGTCTCCGACAAACCCGGTACGGTTCACTTTTCCACGCGATGAGCAGAAACAAAACGACTTATTTTGACTTCTCCTTGTTTATCCACAACTTTTTAAATTTGAATTTTAATCCCTGTTAGTAATATCATATTTAGACAAATTCTACTTCCAAACACGCCACTGTAGCGTAGGAGTATCACATGTCTAAGAAGTTGCCTATCTACTTCTCTGATGACGCATGGTCATCTTTGCAAGAGCTCATGGGTCCAGAGGGTAAGCCAAGCCCTACCATCAATACAGTTCTAGAGCAAATCGCTGTTCAAAATGAACTTGTTGAGAAATTAGGGTTAACCGCAGTACTACCCAAATCCAAAGTCTCAATTCCAGTCTCTTTAGAGCGCATTCCTGCTGGTCCTGCATTTAGTATCAAGGATGAACAAGATAAAGCACTCGATCTGAATGAATTCCTTATTCATAACCCTATTTCTACATTTATCGCTTACGTAGACAGTGAATCGATGCTTGATGCAGGTTTTGAGATTAATGATCCGATCATTGTTGATCGCAGTATAGAAGCAAAGCACTACGATATCGTAATTGCATTAATTGATAATAGTGCTTCGACAATTAAGCGGTTAATGATTACAAGCAAGATGTCTAAGTCTGAAATCAAAGAGATTTTCGGAGATGAAGACTACCCTCTTCCAGACCTTTGGTTAAAAGCTGAGAATCCTAGATACAATCACATCATTCCCAACGACAGTCAGACAATATCTATTTGGGGTGTAGTGACTTTTAATTTAAAACGTATTCATCACCGTTCATAAAAAGAAGAATAAAAATGAAAAGTGAAAATGAGATATTTGCGTTAGTTGACGTGAATAATTGCTACGTCTCGTGTGAACGTGTGTTTAACCCTGCCCTAAATGATTGCCCAACCATTGTGCTCAGCAACAACGATGGCTGTGCCGTGGCAAGAAGCCAAGAAGCAAAAGACTTAGGTATAAAGATGGGGGTTCCTGTATTTCAGATTCAGGATTTGATCAAACAACATAACATTCAGGTTCTCTCGAGTAATTTCTCTCTGTATGGTGAAATGTCCAGACGCTTTATGGAGCTTCTCGGGAGTTATGTTGCACCTGGAGAGCAAGAAGTCTATTCAATTGACGAATGCTTCCTAAAGCTCACAACGTATGAGCACTTATTTGACCTGACAGAATATGCGCAAGATATGAGAACTAAAGCATTCCAATGGTTAGGCCTACCCTGCTGTATTGGAATCGGTCGCTCTAAAACTGAAGCCAAGATTGCCAATCATTTAGCCAAGAAGAACAAGTATTTTGGTGGCGTGTGTAATTTAGTTCATATGGACCAGTGCTCTGCTGAGACTTTACTGGCGCAAGTCGATGTATCTGATGTTTGGGGAGTCGGCAGGCAGAACTGCAAGAAACTCAATGCTATGGGCATCCAGTCTGTTCTAGATCTGATTAACGCCAATCCTAAAGAAATTAAAAAGCAATTCAGCATCGTCATGGAAAAGACAGTACTTGAGTTACAGGGTTTGTCTTGTATCGACCTGACTGATGATGCAGTAGCCAAAAAGCAGATTATCAGCAGCCGTTCATATGGCAGCCCTGTGTATGAAGTGGATGATCTAAAGGCTTCGGTGCGACTCTATGTAGCCAGAGCAGTAAAGCGAATGCGTGATGATGGCTCAATCTGCAAGATGATTGGGGTTTATATTCAAACCAGTCGATTTGATAAGACTGAGCGTTACACTCCATACACCGTAGTTCAGATGCATGAGCATACAGACGACTGGTTACTTATCACCAAGGCTGCAATGAAAGGTATCGATCAGATATTTAAGAAGGGTTTTAAGTATAAAAAGGCAGGAATCGTACTTTTAGAAATTAAGGATAAATCCAAATTTGTGCCTGATCTATTCACGGACTATTCGCATAAGCAAGAGCGCGAAAAACTTTCAGATGTTATTGAAGCCATCAGTGAACGGTTTGGGAAGAATCTCGTTACGCTAGGCATTGCCAACAATCAAGAAGCCTCATGGCACATGAATCAAAACCTTAGATCACCATCGTATTTAACAAAATGGTCTGACTTACCTAGAGTAGGATAAAAACATGCACTTATTTAAATTAACTGACGAACAAATTACTCAACTCCTAATCCCGAAACGATTTGTACCACCTACTCCGCAAGAACATGAAGGCAAGAACATGGTTTATGTTTTTGATAGTGATGATAAGTTTGAACTGACTTATTATGAGCTGGTGGATATCATTAGCAAAGCGAGAATGGCTGGGCCGAAGTTGATACCTGTTTTAGGTACTGTGAATTAGATTGAGCAGAGGCGGCACGCCACTTGAATCATTATTTGATTGGAAGCGGATTTGGGCTGAGAATAATTTAGCTCAAATTTAACCTGACAGGCACACTATAAAATGGGTAACTGTCATATCGAGTTTGGACTACAACACTTTAGCTCAGCGATTTACCAATTTACACTAGTGTCTAAAATCCAGTGACGAAACTGTGATGCTAAAGCTTTTAAATTTCCCCTTTTTAAGATGCTTAGGCTATTTGATCCAGAGTTCATCTTCTTGCATCATTTTTAACATTAAATTAAATATAACCAGCGGAGTAACATTTTTTTTGTTAGAACCGACAACTCTTTGAAAACTAAATTTAACGGTTCGCTCAGGAGCACCCAAATTAACTGGGTAGTTTTGTTTTTCTAAATACAGATGATCTCCTAACATTGGCTCTATACCAGTAATAAAATTAACAATTTGTTGCTCATCACCTTTCATTCGGCATTGAAAATGTAGAAAATTCTTACGCAGTTTTCCAAGTAATAATAATATTTTAAGCGCCTTAAACATGTTCTTTTCTTTCAGTGCATCTTGCTGCCTATCATCTTTATAATGAAAATCAAGGAGAGGAATTATTTCATCTTGACGAGTCAGTTTTTTAGCCTTTTCGTAAAGTTCATCAAACCAACTCTCTTCTAAATTCTTACTATAAACATAATTCGTTTTTAAATTAAATTTTTGGCGATCCATCCATTTATTGCTCATCCATTGACATCGTTGCATCCATTCTTGAGCTTGAGTATCTTCGCTTAAACGACCTTCTCTAAAACTTATCAAACGTTGAAAAGGTGTCAGATTACTCTTCTCGATACTAAACTTCTTTTCTTGTCGGCCAGCAATCGTAACTGGCTGTGTTTGCTGATAAGAATTAAACCATTTCTGCTGCTGAGTATAACGATTTAGGTTTATGTAGTCTGTACTTGACTTCACTGGACTAAAACACTGTTCTAATACTTTTTTTGAAATGATACACGGCGAATTATAAATTCGATCGACTGCTAATAAATCCAAAACATGAAGGTAATTTGAAGCCGTTTGCTCAATACTGCTATGCCCCATCCAAGAGGCGAGCACCTGCCATTTATGTTGAATAATCTCTTCTTGAGCACGTGCTTTCATACCAAACAATAAATCCCTCATCTTTTTTGCTTTTACCCAAGGACAATCTGTGTAGGTCTTGATCATTTCTTTTGAACCGAGCAAAGTTATTGCTAGATAGTTAGCAGCACTGTGGCGTAATGTATGAAAACTAAAGCCATGATGCATACCTAATATTTGACTAAACAAATCTACTGTAATTTTGCTGATACATTGATCAGTTAATACACGATGATTCACACTAAAAAGTAGATCATCCTGCTGATTAACCAAATATTGCTCATAACGATGTTGTATGTAACGTTGTACTACTAAAAACTCATGTTCTGACAATGCAATTTTCAAAGGTATTTGACGATTTGCACTTTGCGTTTTCAGACGGCGATATGAATTGTTCTGAATATGAAGCGTGATATTATTAAAAGCTGTATTTTCTTTTTCTTTACAAAGTAACTCTGGGCAAATAATATCTTGTATTTTAAGACAACGAACTTCATTTAATCGAAGTCCAGTTCTATAACTTAGTAAATACATCAGCTTTAAACAACTCAGATGATCGACCCACTCTGATGCCGTTGGCTCTTGACTTAAATTTTCTAGTTTTTCCAATAATTTGCCAAATAGCAAAGGACTCACTAGCCGTGCATTGCAAATTTGTAAATGCTTAAAACTTGAATTCTGTAACACCAATACCCCTGGAGCATCATAATTCTCTATACAGAATTGATGAAAATCTTTTAGGCGACCAAAACGGTATTCTGCGCTTTGGTGCATCTTACGAGAGGTTTTTCCTTTCACCGAATCTCGTTGAACTGCTTTTTCATCACGTTCACTGCTGTATTTCAATAGCTGCCGATATAAATCCTCATAATCATCAATGGATTGTTGCTTTAAATCTAATTTATTGAGCCAAATCTCAAATATAAATTCTTTACCAAACGATCCTAAGTAGCTTTCAATAGTTGATAATTGAAGCCCTCGTTTTTTTAAATGCATTAACCAGTGAATTAAGCGTAGTTGAGCATCAATTAAAGACTTTTCCTCCGTATTAGCATCAACTATCTTCTCCTCTAACACCCTTCTGGTTTCTTGCCAAAAACGTAGCGTGCGTTCTTCTTTATTCCTCTTTTTATCTAAACGCTCAACTTTTTGACCTTTACGTTTCTTTTGATCAAACAACATCAACTCATACGGAATCGTTTGTAATTTGCTTTGAGCAGTCGGAACTTCCGGAAGTAACTGCTCTTGTTCAAAATGAATAGGGCGACTCTCTTGTTCTGTGACTTGATTGTAATCATTATTCCACAGCAATCTAAATTCGGATGGCCTTAAAGCGACAGTATTAATCTCTTGCTGAAGCACATTACTCAAAAATATATCTAGGCTAAGGTTTGGATTAAATTCGAGTACCATTTGCACATCATTAAATGCACGAAATCCACGGCGTTTAATTTGATATTGCAGATCCCCAAGACTTTTTTTCCTGCCTATCTTACTCAAGCTTTCTAAAATACAATCTTCAACTGAATGTTGCAGACGAAATTCTTTCTGAGTGGCTTTCAACTTTTTTAAATATTGTAAAATGAACTGCGCATATGGGTTAAAAAAAACATGTTTCCATTTGTACAACTTTCCCTGTTCTACATCGTTGCCATATTGAGAGTTTTCAACACGATAATGTAGTAACAATGGATTAGTGATCTTTTGATAATCAGAATGGTATAACCGAAAACAATTCAGATCTGTACCAAGCTCAATGGCATCCTGCAATTGTTTCTGAATAGTAATCAAATGCTGTTCATCTGCACAGCCTGAAATATATATAAAACTTAAGCATAAATTTCCCCATAAGTACTTCGGTTCATCCCAATATTCAAATGAATCTTGCCAATACTGCCTTAATTCCTTGACTACCAAAATATGTAGATGCCCCTGTTCTAATCGTGACTCTGTACTTTCAATTTTTCTAGGCAGTACTATCCGTTTCGTATGTGGATTTAGCTTAATTCTGTATGATTTTTTATCTACATTCTGGTTGAATTGCCTCCTTCTTTTATTAAATTCATCTTCAGTTAATTGCATCAGTTTTGATTGTTCGTCTCGGCTCAACTTTTGACTCAAACAATCAACACTATCTTTAATGTCATGCCATTTTTCAGCGATCTGCTGATCAAGTTTTTGCTGCATGTCTTTCGTCAATACTTCAGGTGAAGAAGGCTGTCTATCTAGCGACTTTTTCACCAATTTATGAATATCAACAAATAGATCATCTAGTTGCGGTTTTATTAGTTCTTTGATTTTTTGCATACAACTATTTTCGCTCTAAGTGTTTAATCGATAAAAATTTGACATTATCTTGCAATTGCTGGCGGGCTTGCTGTACATAGACATTCGGAATAAGTGAAGAATGCGGATGAAAAGCCTCTCGGTCACGTTGATCATGACCATAAAGAGCCTGTATTAAATGGAATGCTAAAGCAGTTTTTTCTTCTTTTTTTTCTTCTTTTTTTTCTTCTTTTTTTTCTTTTTCTTCTTTTTCTTCTGCATACATCAAAAAATTCATATCAAAATGACGTAACCAATTCGAATACATATTCTTTGGAAAGATTCCTTCCATATATAAATTTACCCAGTTTCGAGATAAAGGGATTAACTTAATTTTTCTGCTCTGCCACTCTTTG